>JABDET010000106.1 GCA_013286945.1 Candidatus Melainabacteria bacterium | reverse complement strand
GGCGGATTTGGCAACTTTCCGTTCATGGACATGGAAGCCACCGCTTATGATCCGGGTCCCATCAGTTGCGGTCCCCATGCGAATGGGCACACCGCTACCGGAATGTTAGCGGGCTATGGGGTTGTGGCTGTCGATCCTCGGGTGATTCCGCTTGGAACCCGGGTTTATGTTGAAGGTTATGGTGAAGCCATTGCCGCCGACACCGGGGGAGCCATTAAGGGTAACCGCATTGACCTCTGCTTCAACACTTACAATGAAGCCATTCGGTTTGGTCGCCGACCGGTTCGCGTGTATATCCTCGGCCGGTAATTAAGCTACTTCTTTTTCGCGAGCGTTTGCAGAATCTCGCCAACCGCCTGGATTTCCTTTCCATACGTTTGCCAGTCACCATTCTTCTGCGCTTCGACGGCTTTATTATAATGAAGGAGGGCTTGGCTGATTTGATCCTTGGGGGCTTTCCCAAGGATTGCGGTGGGATTCGTGATTCCGAGTTTCCTCGGGTTGAGGCTTGAGGCGGAAGGTTTGAACAGAGACGCCAAGGCTTTCTCCAAGGTCTCTTCCATGGCAATCTTGTCCCCGTAAGCTAAGAGCACAAGCTTTAACTCTGGGAGTTCTCGGCTTTCGGCCTTGATGTAAAGGGGCTGGACATACAAGATGGCATTCCCGATCGGAATGACTTGAAGATGGCCCAAATTGATCCGAGATCCCTGCTGTCCCCACAAGGTGCGAAGCTCTGAAAACCTCGGATCTTGATTGATCCGTGCAAGAATTTGCGAAGGACCAAAAACAAGGCTTTCTTTTGGAAACTCGAAAACGAGCTTTTCTCCATAATGCGGTGAGTCGCATCGAGCCGCTAACCACGCCGCTAGATTATCCTTGTGATTCGGGGTGAAAGGGAGCATCGAGAGAAACTCGGGTTCCTTACTCCCAGGAAATTGCATGATCACAAAGTAAGGGCGAATCTCTTCATCTCCGGTTGGATGTGGAAATTGCCATCGATCTTCTTGATTATAAAAGACATCGGGGTTGGTCATGTGATAGCGCGCATACACCGCAGCCTGAGCCATGAAGTAATCCTCCGGAACTCGAATATGTTGCTTTAACCCTGGCGGCATCTCGCTCAGTGGATGAAACAAACCAGGAAAGAGCTTCCCGTACATCTGGAGAATAGGGTCTGTGGGATCGGCGATGTAATAGGTAACACTACCGCTGTAGGCATCCACCACCGCTTTGGCTGAATTTCGGAGATAATTGTAACTGTCACCATGAAACCGAATCGGGACCGCGTAAGGAAAGTGGTCATTCACCGTGTACGCATCGCAAAGCCAATAAAGGTGGCCGTCGGCAACAACAGGATAGGTGTCTTGATCGTAAAGCAAAAGAGGAAAAGCTTTCTCTAACCGTTCACGTACTTTTCGATAATAAAGAATACGCGATTTAGAGTCAATGTCGCTTGAAAAGAAGATTTCGGTTGAAAAATGATACCCAAAAATGAAGCGGCGCCAATAAGAATCAAGGGAAACGCCTCCGGTTCCATGATAATGCGTGTACCGGTTCTCGTCTCCCGAGGGATAATCAAACTCTTCTTGCTTTGAATTAACCACACAATACTCATTGCCAATTTCTCCATAATATAACTGAGGAGAATCCGTGTGAAGTTCGGGTGCCCCTGAAGGGGGGATGTTCTCCACAAAGAATTTGGGAAGCCCTTCGGGTGTCACTTGATTCACGGGAGTAGCCACAAAGCCATAGCCATGGGTGAAAATCAAGTGCTCATTGGCCCACGTGGGGTTTTGGAGTTTTGAGTAATCAAGTTCACGAGCGGAAAGCATCACCTCTCGAAGTACTCCATCAATGACATAACGATCGACATCCACATTTTGAAAGGTGTAGTAAGGGCGAATTTCTTGAAGTTGCGCCAGAGATTTCAGGAGCGGATCGCGATCCCAGAGCCGGATGTTTTGAAGAGTGGCTTGATGTTGCTTCAGATCATCTTCCGTGAGTTCCGCGGCCGGTTGGATCCGCATCTCTTTGATGTCGTCAAGACCGTAGGCCTTCCGAGTAAAGAGGATGTTTTTCTCGACAAAAGGACGTTCTTTGTCCAGTTCACTTGGGACAACCTGAAACTGTTGCATGAGTTTCGGATAAACCACAAGGACCACAGAACAAAGGAGCCACAGGGCTGCCACTGCAATGACTGGTTTCCAGTTCTGAAGTTTCATGTTAAGGAACAAGAGAAAGGAAGCCAACAAGGCAATAATGGCGATGGCTGAAAGGAGAGGTAGACGAGCATGAAAATCACTGTATCCGATTCCAAAAACCGATCCTTGCTGGCTGAGCAAAAGATCGTACATTCCAATCCGATATCCAAAAGCTTTAATAAGCGCGATACATCCCAAGAGAGCGGAGAGGTGAACCGAAACCACGGGAGCCATTCGAATCCCCTCTTGAGTCAGCTTCAGGACTTTTTGAATCCCGTAGGATACAATCGCCATCATGGTGGCGATAAGAAAGCTTGTCATCAAGATTTGATAGAGATATT
>JABDET010000105.1 GCA_013286945.1 Candidatus Melainabacteria bacterium | reverse complement strand
TTATTCAAGCAGCTTCTCATGGTGGCAGGTTTTGAGAAGTATTTCCAAATTGCTCGATGCATGCGTGATGAAGACCTGAGAGCCGATCGCCAACCCGAGTTTACCCAGCTGGACCTCGAAATGTCTTTCATCGAACGGGAAGACATTTTATCCCTCATTGAGCGTCTTTTCAAGCATGTATTCCACAAGGTCTTGGGTGTTGAACTCTCGATTCCATTTCCAAGATTTTCTTATGCCCACGTGATGGAAACCTATGGAAGCGATAAACCGGATCTCCGATTTGATTTGCCCATTCAGGACTTAACGAGTATCTTGCAGGGGAGCTCGGCTCGCATTCTTGAGGATGTGATTGCTCAAGGTGGAAGCATCAAGGCGGTTCACTTGAATCAGCAAGCGGCAAACTTTTCCAGGAAAGATTTGGATGAGCTTTCTGAATGGGTTAAGCGACAGGGTGGCAAAGGGGTCACGTATCTGTCTTGGGTTCCAGATGAACCTGGCATAAAATCCCCGTTGGCAAAAAACCTGAGCACCACTCAAATAAAGGCTCTTCAAGATGACTTAAACGCAAAGCCCGGAGACCTCACTCTCTTTGCAGCAGACAAGAAAAATCTTCTTGTTGAGATCCTTGGAAAATTACGATTGGAGCTAGGACGTCGACTCAACCTCATTAAAGAAAAAGAGTTTAAGTTTTTATGGGTGATCGATTTCCCGATGTTCATGTGGGATGAAGAAGGAAAGCACTTGGAACCGGTTCACCATCCCTTCACTTCACCCCATCCAGAAGATCTGCCGTTCCTGGACTCAAAGCCAGAAAACGTTCGAGCCAACGCCTATGACGTGGTGTTGAATGGTTTCGAAGTGGGTAGTGGCAGCATACGTATCCACGATCGATCGCTTCAAGAGAAAATCTTTCAACGGATGGGGCTTACTCGAGAAGAAGCCAACGAGAAGTTCGGCTTTCTTTTGGAGGCCTTCCAATACGGAGCGCCTCCTCATGGAGGAATTGCCCCAGGCATTGACCGCTTGGTTATGTTGATGGCTGGGGAAGAGTCCATCCGAGAGGTCATTGCTTTTCCCAAGAATCAAAGCGCGCAAGATCTCATGCTAGGAGCCCCGGTGGAAGCTTCGCCGAAACAGCTCCAAGAACTTTCGCTCGAAGTCAAGGCTGCTCGTCTCCAAAGCCAACGATGAGAGTGGTTATCCTAGGAAATGGCGAGTGGGAAAAACCTCGCTATTTTCTCCAGAGGCTCCGGAAGAGAGATTTTCTGATCGCTTGCGATGGGGCTTATCTCAAAGCAAAGCAACATGGGTTAAAACCACAGTTGCTTATCGGAGATCTAGATTCAGTAAGGCAAGAACCGAAAGATCCACGCTTAAGAATTCTGCGGTTTCCTCGAGACAAAAACGAAACAGACGGCGAACTTGCCTTTCAGTTTGCGATCGAAAAGAAGCCGGATGAAATTCTGTGGTATGGAGCGTTCGGTGGGCGCCTGGACCACTCGTTTGTCAATCTTTTTCTACTTGCCCAGGCTGCTCGACGCAAAGTGCCGGTCACCCTGGTCCAGGGTTACTGGGAGGTTCGGTTGATCCTTCAATCAACTTCGTTACGAGGAAAGGAGGGGGACCGGGTTTCTCTTCTCCCGCTTTCGCAAAAAGTTGAGGGAATCACCACCAAAGGACTCCGATATCCTCTGACCGACGAACCTCTCTTCTCCAGTCACACTCGAGGGATGAGCAATGAGATGACTTCGCAAGTTGCCCGCATCGAAATTGAGAAGGGTTGGCTTCTCGCATTCCATGAAAATAGTTAGCCACGAATCGGGGACACAACAGCATGAAAAGCTATGATCGAGAGATAATCTACTCTGAAGTGAGCGAGGCAAACTGACCGCTTGCGGACAGTTTGCGAGCGAACGAAGAGTATCGTGACTTTTGATGCGCTTTAAGTTTTGAGAAGTCACGATATGCTGTAATAAGTAGACTCCTCGTAGGAGGAGTTGAATTTGGGCGGGAGAAATCAAGAACAGTTTTTCTTGATAACAAAGGGAGATGAGTGAGTGTCGGTATTCTCAAAGTTGTTTGCTGCGGCACCTTCACCGGTTATTGGTCTTGATATCGGGAGTTCGACGATTAAGCTTGCGCAAGTTGTGAAAAACCTCGATGGGTTTAAGATTGCGAAGTTAAGCGTTCGCCCAACCCCCACGATGTCGGTGAAAGATGACGGCAGAATTACCGACCCAAGTGCGATTGCCAACGAAGTGAAGGAAATGGTCCGCCAATCCGGGATTGGCATTCGACGTGTGGTTAGCGCTGTATCTGGCCCGCATGTGGTGATTCGTACCATCACGATGACCTCGATGACGCAAAGAGAATTGCGAAATTCCATTAAGTATGAGGCAGAACGATACATCCCTTATTCCGTGGCTGAAGCCCAAATTGACGGTGTGGTTTTGCGAAATCCGTTGCCGGGGGATGACAAGAATATGGAAGTTCTTTTAATGGCAGCCCCCAAAGACATTGTTCACAACGAGGAAGAGGTGATTCGTCAAAGCGGCCTGAGTGTTGAAGCCATTGAGCTTGAACCCGTAGCCCTACTGCGACTCATTCGATTTAGCCTTCCTGCAGATATCTTAAAACAAACGGTAGCTTTTATTCAT
>JABDET010000104.1 GCA_013286945.1 Candidatus Melainabacteria bacterium | reverse complement strand
TGAATTCAGGATGAATTCATCCCCTTCGGGGACGCCAAGATGCATGTCCAGCGGTCACACGGATGTGAAAAATCGCGGGGTGTCTTTGCCGAATTCCGCTTATTGGGCTTTGGGGGTTGTTTCCTGGGAATTTGTGAGCAACTCAAGCGCATGCTGCATGGCGGCTCCCCCCGCTTTTTCACCCGCCATCATGCGCGCCAGCTCCTGGACCTTTTCTTTTTGATTAAGCACTTTGAGTGTTACCGACGCCTTTTCATTGTCAGTACTCTTTTCAAGATAGAAATGATGATCGGCAAGTGAAGCCACTTGCTGAAGATGGGTCACGCACAGGATCTGCTTTTTGCTCGCAAGCTGTTTCAGCCTTTTCGCCACGTGAAAGGCCACTTCTCCCCCAAGCCCAGCGTCAATCTCATCAAACATGATCGTGGGAACCGGATCCGCCATCAGAATGGCTTTCAGCGACAACATGATTCGTGAAAGCTCTCCGCCAGAGGCCACCTTCTCAATGGGCAAAAGGGTTTCTCCAGGATTCAGGCTGACCAAGAATTGTGCTTGTTCCTTCGGTTGTAATTGGAATACATGCCTATCTGAGGCCAGTAAGGGGATTTCGCTTGTCGCGTTCGCAAATAAGAAGCTTTGACTTGTTGTTCCATAGAGCGCAGATCGGGATGATTCCGTAAGGCGACGGCTACGCAATCTTCCAAGGTTAACGTGCTTCCGGGTATGAAAGGTTGATCAGCACAAGCGAAGGGTGGAAGAAGAAAAAGCACAAGAAAAAAGCCGATTATGCTTTTCCAAAGCAAAATTGCAGCATCCGACTTTGCTCTCATCTGGTATCTATCATCGGTAGAAAAGGGGTTATTCTCTAGTTTTTGGAAATACGTTTCCGTATGAACGAGCCTGCCATTCGCGTGCTGAAATTAACAAAAAACTACAATGAGTTTTGCGCGGTGGACCACATCGATTTTTCGGTACCCCAAGGGATTACTTTTGGATTCTTAGGTCCCAATGGTGCAGGCAAGACCACCACCATCAAGATGCTGTGCACGCTCTTACGTCCAACCGAGGGAGAAGCTTTCGTGGCAGGGTATGATGTGCTAAAAAATCCGATGGAGGTCAGGCGAACCATCGGGATCATTTTTCAAGAGCAAACGTTGGATGACCGGTTAACAGCTTACGAAAACTTGAAATTTCATGGCATCTTGTATGGCCTCGGAGGCCCTTATCTTGAACAGCGCACCAAGGTCATCTACAATGTAGCCGAAGCTTACTTCAAATTTCTTGAAGCTCAATCGGTCAAAAAGACAAAACAATCACTTCTTGATGCTGGTCAAAGACATCTGCAACTTGCAGAAGGCTTTGTGAAAACTGGCGAAAAACCGAAACTCGATCTCTTAAAAGCTCAAGCGGTTTACTCAAGCGCCCACTTTGATCTCTTGAAAGCTAAACAAGACGAAGCCAACGCCAAGAAACATTTGGATGCGATGATGGGGGTATTAAATCCTCCGGATTACACGATCCGAGAAGACTATTCCCTCCCTCCATTTAATTTGGATATTACTGGAGCTAAGGCCATGGCTTTTCAGCTAAGGCCTCAACTCCTCGTTGCCCATGCAAAACTGGTTGAAGCTAAAGCAAGGCTTACTGAAATTAGAACTGAAGGATACCCCGTGATCTACGCAAGCGGCCTCTTGGGTTGGGTTGGTAGCGAATTTCCTCCGGGAAGGCAAAGCTGGACGATGGGGATGTCACTGAACTGGCCACTTTTTGAAGGGAACCTGCTGACCCACAGAAGCAATGAAGCGGTGGCTTTGCAACGAAGTGCTGAAGCCGACGAAAAAAGCGCTTTCCTTCAAGTGGATGAAGAGCTTGAAGTGAGCTTTCGTTCATTCAATGACGCCAAGGAGCGTTTGGAAGTAGCACGAGACGAAGTTAGCCAAGCTGAAGAGGCCTCAAAGCTTGCTGAGGGGCGCTACAAGGTGGGGCTTGCATCTTTCTTGGAAGTTGCGGATGCGGTGGCCGACCTTGCCTCAGCCAAGCAGCACGAGGTGGAAGCGCTGACCGATCTCCGTGTGAGCCTTGCGGCATTGAAGAAGTCGATCGGGATCGAAGAACCGTAACATTAAAAGATAAGCCCCGCCATAGCGAGAAGCCGGCGAGGCTCAGGAAATCCAGATTCAAATGATTGACTTACGTTACGGCCTAGCTCAGTTGTTTTCTCTCACCGTCTGCTTTGAGACATTAACCACAAAGGACTTCCCGTCGGTAGTATTCGCGAATAGGAGTCCCTTATCCGAGAATCTCACATTATTAACAGGGGCATCGAACTGAAAGGTTCGAAAGGGCACTCTTTCTTGTCCATGAGTTAGCCTGTAAAGTTCGACAGTTCCACCCTCGGTTCCCACAGCTCCAAATCTTCGGTCAGAAGAAATTGCCGGCCGCGTAGAAGCTGGAGAGAAATAGGAATGCGTACTGGGAACAAACCACGTTGCTTGCGGATCGTCAGGGCGGAGTGCATCATACACGCCAAACCTTCCGCGTTCAGTAACCACGACTTTCTTGCCATCACCCAAGTCCACTTGCTCCCTTACCGAAATTCCGCTCTCATGTAAGGGTACGTTCCCGCGACTCCGTGTTTCGGGCCTTGTCACTGCCTCTCTTGCGCTAGCCTTGGTTCGCGGAGCCTGGGTTCGCGACATTACAGCTGCTGT
>JABDET010000103.1 GCA_013286945.1 Candidatus Melainabacteria bacterium | reverse complement strand
ACCAACGCACTTAATCTACTTGACGGACTGGATGGTTTACTTGCCGGAACTTCCTCAATTTCAGCCTTAGCGCTTTTTCTTATTGCCGTGGAAAGAGGGTACGCTTTCCCAGCTTACATTCTTATTGCCATGTGTGGTGCAACCCTTGCATTCCTCCGTTATAACTTTAATCCAGCTAAAATCTTTCTCGGGGACAGCGGAAGTCTTTTTCTCGGTATCCTGTGGGCTTCGCTCTCCATTGCTGGCGCCTTGAAAGTGGGCACCGTAACCGTTTTCATTCCACTCTTGATTCTTGGAATCCCGATTGCTGACACGCTCATGGCGATTCTCCGTCGCTTTGGAAAAGGAGAGTCGATCTTTAAACCAGACAAAGAACATCTCCACCATCGTCTTCTTCAACGGGGCTGGTCGCAGCGAAAAACCGTTGTGGTTTTTTACGCCATCGCCGCCGTCCTCGGTGCTCTTGCTTTATTGCTTAATCACTGGTTGGAGCCATGAAGCATTTCTCCCCATGGCTTCAAAGATTTCGAGCGCATTCACATTGGCCGGGAAGCATTCTTCTTGAATCAAACCAACACACCGGCAGAAATGGCCGATACAACGTCATGGCTCATCACCCCTTTCTCATCTTGGAGTCTCGACAAGGGAAAACGCGACTCGAAAGTGCAAAGGGAATAGAATCCTTTGCTGGCAATGGTTTAGATTTGCTTGATACGCTTCTGAAAAAATACCACTCCCCTCTAGCTCCCTTTGGCCCTGGGGCCTTTGGCTATTTCTCTTATGAACTGGGTTATCCACTCCAGAAACTTCCTACCCATCAGAACGATGATCTTGGCCTTCCTGATCTCTGGTTTGCTTTTTACGATCAGGTGGAGCGCTACGATCATGTCACAGAAGAAATAACGCTCATCGGAAATCGCGAAGAAGACCCAATTCCATTGGAGAGACTGCTGCGAACCTCTAACCACGACCCGGAGGCCCGCTTTCCAGCCTACACCCAAGCCGATTACGAAACCTCTTTTAAACAAGCCATGGAACATATTCGATGTGGGAACATTTATCAAGTGAACTTGTCCCAACGTTTTTCGATCCCATTTTCACGTGATCCATGGGAACTCTACCAAACCATACAACTTAACCATCCCACCGCTTACTCGGCTTACCTGAACACTGGAGGCCATGTTGTCCTTTCGGCCTCTCCTGAGCTTTTTCTTCGAAAGGAAGGTTTACGAATCGAAACATCGCCCATCAAAGGAACGATACGACAAAATGAAAATCCTGATCGCGATCTCGCCATTCAACACCTCCTTTCCGAAAGCCAGAAAAATCAAGCTGAGCACATCATGATTGTCGATCTTGAACGGAATGATCTCGGCCGAATTTGCAAAACAGGAAGCATTGTTGCGGATAATCTCATGCACTTGGAGAGTTGTGGCGAAGTTCACCACCTGGTTTCCAACGTCGTAGGGGAACTTCGAGAAGATGTCGGCATTCGCCAAATCATTGAAGCCACGTTTCCTGGTGGCTCCATCACTGGCGCTCCGAAGCGAAAAGCGATGGAAATCATTGCGACTCTTGAACCTGTCGCGCGTGGAATTTATACGGGAGCCCTTGGGTGGATCGGATTCTCAGGAGACTTTGTCCTTAATCTTCCGATACGAACGGTGTTGGTCCAAGACGAATGGGCGCACCTCTATCTTGGCAGTGGCGTGGTGGCCGATTCGAAATCGAATGAAGAGTACCAGGAAATCTTGGATAAGGGATCTCCGTTTTTCAAGGCACTTGAAAGCTCCCCTTATGTCCCTTTGTTATCTTAATCACGACCAATTTCTTTATGGCGAGGGGCTGTTTGAAACCTTCCCCCTCCACGACGGAGATCTCCCCTTTTTTAAAGATCATTGGGAACGCCTTTTCAAATCTTGCAAAATTCTAAACTATCCATTCGCTTTTGATGGCCAAGAGGTCAAAGAAACCTTGATTCAATCTGCACAGCAGTCAAAAAAGCAAGAGACCATTGTCCGGCTTACGTATCAAATCAGTTCGCAAAACCCCACACTTTTCTACCAGCTTGTTCCTGCACGAATATCTCCCCCTTCGTGGAGCTTGTTGCCAAAAGCGATTGTCCCAATCCCCAACGCGGCTCACAAGACAACCAATCGGCATCTTTACAAAAGCATCTTAGAAGAAGCAGAAAGCCAAGGGTTCTCTGATGCGCTCTTGGTCACCCCCGAAGGAGAAATTCTTGAAACCACGCGCGCCAACGTGTTCGTTGTGCTTCGAGGTGAACTCCATACCCCAAAGCTCAATGGGAAATTGTTACCCGGTGTCATGAGAAATCAAGCCATCAAGCAAGCCCAGCGCCTCGGAGTCTCTGTCGTTGAGAAAGAGCTTCGTATCAAAGATCTTACCGATGCAGAAGAAGTTTTTGTCACCAATAGCGTCATTGGGATCCTCTCTGTCATTGAGATTGAAGGGGTGTGGAAGGGAGAGGAGAATTCAGGGCTCCTCTCGAACAAATTTGAACTCAATGGCCTTTAGGCCAAACGAGAAAGACTGAAGGCCTACTTGTTAGAGGAGGTCAGCTGCCATCATGATTCGACTGATTCCAACCATCGAACTACTGCCAAAAGGAGAGTGGCTTCGACGCATTGACAGCGAAATCGATCTTCTCCAAACGGGCGCCCAATCCCAAGCCAACCAGTTCTGTCTTAAACAGCTAAGAATAGATCGCGCCGAAGTTGATAAAGCACCAGGAAGCACCATCCACGAAGTCCTGTTTTACGGAGACAAAAATAGAGACGCTGAATTG
>JABDET010000102.1 GCA_013286945.1 Candidatus Melainabacteria bacterium | reverse complement strand
GGCCCAGTAAGCCTTCCCCCTCTCTAAAAATTTAAGGATGAGAGGTGTGCATGATTCGCGTTAAGAAGTTAAACCAAGCAGACCTTGTGGTGAATGCTGACCTCATCGAGTTTGTGGAAGCCAATCCAGATGTCACAATAACCCTTTCTACGGGAAACAAAATTGTAGTGCGCGATTCCATGGAAGACATTATCAACAAGGTCATTGACTACAAGGCAGCCATTAATCGAGTTCTTCTCCAAGCGCTCAAAGAAATTGGCGACTTGAAGGAGCAGCGAGCATGAAGCAAATTCTTAAACGCGTTGACCTCATGACCATCATTGGGTTAACGCTTGGCACCGTTGGCTTGCTGGTTGAGGTTTATTCAAAAATTGGAAAAGAAAGTGTCAGCATTGGCGCCATTTCTCATTTCATCAATCTTCCGGCTTTCTTGTTGATTGCTTTGTCTTCTCTAGGAGCCACGCTCATTGGACACTCCTGGGAAGAGGTCAAGCACATTCCAAAACTCACGCTTGATATTTTTAAGGCAGAAGATTTGGATCCGGAGAAAACGATCGACCTGTTGGCTGTGCTCTCTGAGAAAGCTCGACGTGAAGGGCTTCTCAAGTTGGAAGACGAGCTTAAGGGAATACACGATGTTTTTTTGCGAACCGCTCTCCAACTGGTGATCGATGGGACCGACATGGAGCTCCTCCAACAAATGATGATGACGCGTATTGAATCCATGAAGGAACGGCACAAGAAAACCGAAGCCTTTTATGCCGATTGGGGTGGCTTTGCCCCTACAATCGGGATTATCGGTACCGTGATGGGATTGGTACACGTGCTGGGCAATCTTGGCGGAGACATGAATGCTTTGGGGGAAGGGATAGCACGGGCGTTCTTAGCCACCCTTTATGGGATCATGTCTGCGAACATCATTTTCTTGCCTTTTGCGGGTAAACTCAAATTAAGAACTCAAGAAGAGGTTTCGCTTCGAGAAATGATGATCGAAGGGATTCTCAGCATTCAGTCAGGGGACAATCCAAGACTCTTGCGTGAGAAGCTCCTAACCTACTTGCCTCCTAAGCAAGAGCCTAAAGCGAAAGTCAAAGGAGCAGCAAAGGGGTCGAAGTCGAAAAAGAAGGCGGCGGAACCACAGGTTCCCGAGATGTCTGAAGTTGGTTCGCCGAAATAAAAATTAATCCTCGATGAATCCGAAATTTAAGAAGGGGAAGAAATCAGGGGGAGACCACGGCGGAGGTGGCGGCGGCCACGAAGCCGGAGGGATGATGCGATGGCTGCTGACCTACGCAGACATGCTGACCTTGTTGTTTGCCCTGTTTGTGATCATGTATGCCATGAGTAAGCCCCAAATTCAGAAAGTGATTGAAGTCCAAGACTCGTTAGCCAAAGCCTTCAAGGATAAGCCCGCATCGCTAACGGAAGTGTACAAGAATTACGAGAAAAACAAAGATCTTAAACCACAAGAAAAGCAACAGCAAATTAAAGAATTTCTCGACTATCTCAAAGAGCACGTCCAGGCAAAACAGGTTCAACAATTCTTGCATGAAAACCCGACCATCGAAAAGCAAATCAACCCTCCTGCCGTCATTAGCCCGCTTCGCCAGCTGGAAGAAATCAAGGGAAAAATCGATCGCTACGTTGGAGACAATCAGTTGTCAGGGGCTATGAAGGCCACCATGCAACCTGAACGAGGTTTGGTGATTCAACTGCTTACCGATGGGGTGTTGTTCGATTTGGGAGGGGCCGAGCTAAAACCACAGGCGAAAGAAATTATTAAAGTTGTCGTGCAGTTCATTCAAGAACAAAAAATTACCAATCAAATTCGTGTTGATGGCCATACGGATGATCTCCCAATCCACGGAGGCCCTTTTCGAGATAACATGGACCTTTCGATGGCCAGAGCTGGAAATGTATGGCGGTACATGATTACACTTGGGCTTCCCGCTACGCAAGTTTCGGCGGCAGGGTACGGGCCTTATCGACCCGTTGTACCCAATGATTCCGATGGAGACCGTCGCAAAAATCGACGGGTTGAAATCACGATTCCGCCTGCCGAGAAGGAGAAAATCATCCGGTAGGGAGAATCATAAGATTCAGTGTTGATGGGTAAGAAAAATCACGCCAGCGGAAGGGGCTTACGTGTCTGTTGAACGAGGGGTGCTCACCCAAGAGCAAATAGATGCACTCGTCTCAGCCATATCCACTGGCCAGATTCAGGCTCCCAAACCGGGGGTAATTCCCCAGCTTGAGAAATACACTCGCCCCTACGATTTTCGGTCCCCTGACAAGCTTACCAAAGAAAATCTGCGTGCACTTAACCTGATTTACGAAGATTTCAGCCGCATTACCGGCAATGCTCTTTCTGCACATGTAAGAACCAGTGTGGACATCAATGTGGCCAAAACGGATCAAACTTCTTTTGGTGAACTGATGTTTGGAGAAACCGACAAAAGTCAGGAAGCCGCAACGCCAGGTATTATTGTTCTCTTTAATTTAAGCCCACTTCCTGGAAGCGGCCTGCTTCAGATGGAACTTCCCCTCGTGTTTACCATCATTGACCGAATGCTGGGAGGTCCGGGTTGGCCGACGAATAAGATGCGGCAGCTTACCGCTCTCGAGCGAGAAATTCTCCAAGTCGTGGTCCGAAAGATCATGGGGAGCTTCCGAGATGTTTGGAGTAAGTATCGCACTTTTGAACCCCGCATTCTCGTGGTCGAATCTGATCCGCGAATGGTGCCGCGAGTGATACCGTTTCATGACATTATGGTCCGAACCATTTTTGGGGTGAAAATCGGAGAGACCT
>JABDET010000101.1 GCA_013286945.1 Candidatus Melainabacteria bacterium | reverse complement strand
TCTGGATATGGCTTTCAATAATCTTCTTGACGGTGTCTCCATTTTTTTCACCTTGGAGGATTGCCTTTTTCCCCAATGATAACCCGGCATAAAGGAGTGTAGCATCTGCCCGTTCCGAAGGAGAAAGATAAGCGTTCCGAGAGCTCATCGCAAGCCCATCCTCTTCTCGCACAATGGGGCAAGGGACAATTTCGACATCGAGATTTAAATCTTTCACCATTTGGGTTACCACTTGAAGTTGTTGATAGTCTTTTTCACCAAAATAAGCTCGGGTTGGCTCCACCAAATTAAAAAGCTTGAGAACGACCGTAGCCACACCTCGAAAAAAGAGTGGGCGAGATTGGCCACAGAGTGGCTTTGAGAGCTCCTCGACGGTCACTCGTGTCTGAAACGGTGGAGGAAACATCCGGTTGGCTTCAGGTGAAAAGACGATGTCAACAGCCAAGGGTTTAAGAAGCTCCAAATCCTTTTCCAAGTTCTTGGGGTAGCGGGTGTAATCTTCATTGGGGCCAAACTGAGTCGGATTCACAAAGATGCTCACAACCGTCACCTCGTTCTCCTTTTTCGAACGCCGAACGAGAGACAAATGACCTTCGTGAAGAGCTCCCATGGTCGGGACAAACCCCACCGTCCTCCGCGCCAAAAGCAAATTCGAGGCTTCTTGTTGCATGGCGGCTGGATCGGTAATCAGGTTCACTCAGAAACTCTGGTCTTTGGAAGGAAAACGTCGGTCTTTAACTTCTTCGATGTATTGCTTCAAGCCCTTTCCAACTTCTTCCCGAAGATGAGCAAAGTGCTTGACAAATTTTGGATTGAGATCCGTGGTAAGTCCGAGACAGTCATACAGAACCAAGACTTGGCCATCGCACTGATTGCCAGCCCCGATTCCGATGGTGGGGATGCTGAGAGCACGTGAAACCTCTTGTCCTAGATTGGCGGGAACGCACTCTAAAACAATCGAGAAACATCCAGCCGCTTCCAAAGCTTGGGCATCAGCTAAGAGTTCGCGTGCAGAAGCCTCCGATCTGCCTTGAACTTTGTATCCTCCAAATGCATGAACCGATTGAGGGGTAAGGCCAAGATGCCCCATTACTGGAATTCCGGCGGTCGCCATTCGCTTGACGATCGGGGCCACCGATTTTCCTCCCTCGAGCTTTACCCCTTCGGCTCCAGCTTCTTGCAAAAACCTTCCGGCATTTCGGACCGCTTCGTCTTCGTTTACTTGATAGGAAAGAAAGGGCATGTCAGCCACCACCATCGCATTCGTCGTTCCGCGAGCAACGGCTTGTGTATGGCGAATCATGTCTTCCATGGAAACAGGCAGTGTACTGGGGTAACCGAGGATCACCATGCCAAGAGAATCACCCACCAAAATGACGTCGATTGACGCTTCATCCACAAGCTTGGCGAAAGTGTAATCATAGGCAGTGAGCATGGTGATCGGCTCACCTTTCTTTTTCTTTTCAAGAAGTTTTGTCACGGTCATTTTTCCCACGGGGTGCTCCTCAGAACTTTTCGAATGGCTTCGGCTTTGTCTTTGGGGAGCCCTTTATCCTCTGCCAGTTGTAAGGTCAGGAGAGTCAAGGCCCGATAGGCATTGAGCGCGTAAGGGGCCTCTTTTTTTAAAGAGTCCAAATGCTTTTTGATGGTGGAGAGATCCCCCCTTGGAACTGGACCGGTTAACGCTTGCGGGAGGCCTAGTTTTTCCACGTTGGCAAGCGTGTGATGAAGAATCGGGAAAAGAATGGAGAGTGCTTTTTTCTCCGGGACTCCAGCTTTCTTGTTCAAGGAGCTGGCTAGAGAAATTAAGGTGACGAAAAAATTGCTGGCGATCGAGGCAGCAGTGTGGTATAAAACTTTGTCTTTTTCTCTGATCTCAAAAAAGCTTCCATGAAGCGCTTTGGCTAGATTCTTCGCCAAAGGAAGGGCGTGTGTATCCCCTTCAAAAATTAGGGGAATTCCTTTCAAGTCTTTTACTTTTGGGTCATAGGCAGGAAAGCTTTGGAGTGGATGAAGAGAGAAAACGTGAATTTTGGCTTCGGCTTTTTTCAAACTTCTTGAAGAGAGGGCCCCACTCAAATGAGCCAAGAAAGTTCCAGGTTGAAGTTTTCCGGATGCGTAAAGTTTTTCTGCAACCGCTTCGATTGACTGGTCATTGACTGCAATGAAGATAAGCTTTGCCTCAGGGACAAGCTCGAGATAATGTGTGCAAACAGGTGTGTGGTATTCGGAAGAGAGAAGCCGTGCCTTCTTTCCTTGGCGACTGGTAATCCCAAGAAGGGGGAGATCTTGCTCCCGGAAACACCGCGCAAGGGTCATTCCTACGGGTCCGGATCCGATAATGAGCGTGGGAAAGAGCCTTAAAGGATTTTGTTTAGCCATGTGTTATCCTTAATTGAAATGCGTTCGAATTCTGGTGCTTTGAGCCTTATGCGGATCCCTCAGCTTGCTGGGACTGTTGAGATCGGCGAGGTAGAGTTTCCAAGTTTACGAAGAAATCCCTTGAAGGATCCATCCAGACGCTTGGTGGTGGTTTATCTTCCGCCGAACTACCAAAAAGAAACCAAGCGTTATCCTTTGATTGTTGCATTGGCGGGTTTCCTTGGGGCAAGCTTGAGCTTTCTTAATTTCGATCCCTTTGCACCCAATCTTGTTCAACAGGCTGACCAACTGATTAAGAAAGGTTTGCCCCCATTCATCTTGGCGATTCCCGACGGATTTACGCAGTACGGGGGGAGTCAGTACAAGAACTCAACCGCCACAGGACAATATGAGGACATGATCGTGGATGATTTTATTTCTTGGCTCCAAAAGAATTTTCGAGTTTCTTCCTCGATTGGACTTGTCGGGAAATCAAGTGGGGGTTATGGGGCATTGATGCTTGGGATGAAGCATCCTGAGATTTTTTCCGCGTTAGCCTGCCACAGCGGAGACATGTATTTCGATTGGTGCTATAAGCGGGATATTCCCATAGCCGCGCAGGTTATAGGGCAATACAAGAATGTCGAGA
>JABDET010000100.1 GCA_013286945.1 Candidatus Melainabacteria bacterium | reverse complement strand
CGGATGGAGCCTGACGTT
This sequence comes from Candidatus Melainabacteria bacterium, assembly GCA_013286945.1. Taxonomy (GTDB): domain Bacteria; phylum Vulcanimicrobiota; class JABDET01; order JABDET01; family JABDET01; genus JABDET01. The sequence goes on along the minus strand of JABDET010000100.1, from coordinate 3,095 downwards.
CCCTTGGTGATCCCTGAAGTCAACCCCGAGGCACTCAAAGGTCATCATGGCATTATTGCCAACCCGAACTGTTCCACCATCCAAATGCTTCATGCCCTTAAACCAATTTATGATGCCGTGGGTGTTGAGCATCTTATTGTCAGCACGTATCAATCGGTTTCTGGAACGGGGAAAGATGCGGTGATTGAACTGCATGAGCAAGCATCTCAGGTTTTGAACGGCCAAAAACCAACACCGCGAGTTTATCCTCATCAAATCGCATTTAATTGCATGCCACAAGCTTGGACTTTGGATCCAGAAACTCTGTATACTGAAGAAGAAGTCAAAATGGTGAAAGAGACGAAGAAGATCCTAAACGATCCCAAGATCAAGGTGAGCGTGACTTGTGTCAGGATTCCGGTTGTGCGAGGCCATGGCGAATCGGTGTACATCATGACCAAAAAGAAGATCACTCGAGAAAGATCTTTAGAACTTTGGAAGGGATTTCCCGGAATTCGACTCTTAGAGGAACCCGAAAACCGGCTTTATCCGACACCCGTGGACGCGGAAGGAACCGATTTCACTTATGTGGGTCATGTGCGAGAAGATTTTGACCATCCGCAAGGATTATTTTTCTGGGTTGTGGCCGATAACCTTCGAAAAGGGGCAGCCACCAATGCCGTGCAGATTGCAGAAAAACTCTTAGAGCTTGGGCTTCTCTAAACAAACCGTGAAAATTGTCGTCCAAAAGTTTGGAGGGACTTCGCTTGCTTCTTCCAAAGGTCGGGAAGAAGCCCTTCGACACATTGTAGAAACTCGCAAGAACGGATTCCATGTGGTTGTCGTGGTTTCAGCCATGGGGCGATTCCCCGATCCTTATGCTACCGATACCTTTTTGCAATTGATTCGAAATGAGTCCAAGCCTAAGCATCGAGATTTGCTTTTGTCTTGTGGAGAAGTCGTCTCAGTCGCGGTCATGGCCGATCTCTTGGAATCTCATGGAATTTCATCCGACACGCTCGCCTTTGTCCAGACCGGAATTCTGACAACTAACCAACACGGGGATGGACAAATTTTGGAAATTGACGTAGCCCCCATCTTGTCAGCCCTGGAGCGTGGTGAGGTTGTGGTGATTCCCGGGTTTCAAGGGGTAACGCGGGATGGACAAATCACAACACTTGGGCGCGGAGGGAGTGACACCACAGCCGCCGCGCTTGGCGCTGCACTCAAAGCAGAACTTGTGGAGATCTACACCGATGTCGAGGGGATCTTTTCAGCTGATCCGCGTCTGGTTCCCGATGCCCACGTGATCGAAGAAATCACGTTTGCTGAAGTTGGAGAAATGGCGCATCATGGCGCCAAAGTTTTGCATCCAAAAGCGGTGAGTTTTGCCATGGCATCCTCCACCCCCATTCGCATTCGCTCCACGGCTTCAGACAAACCTGGGACTCTGGTCACACCTAATCCGGTCAAATTCGATGATTCGGTAACCGCGATCACACACATTCCAAAATCAGCTTATGTGCAAATTGAGCTGGATGATGATGAATCACTTGATCAGTCGCGACACACCCTTTTTAAGCTCTTTGCTGAAGCGGGGGTTAGTCTGGACCTGATTACCGTAAGTGGACACACGGTTTCTTTTATCATTCAGGAATCTCAAGTGAACTTAGCTAAGCAATTGCTGAAGCCACTCGACTGGCCCTATCAACTCGAAAAAGGCTTTGCCAAGGTGTCGGTGGTTGGAGCAGGGATACGTGGCAGACCAGGGGTCATGTACAAGATTATTGACACGTTGCATCGAGCCGGAATTTCTTTGTACCACAGCACCGACTCTCACATCACCATTGCTTGTTTAGTGAAACAAGCGGACATGGAAAAAGCCATCCGACTCTTGCACGACGAGTTTGTACATTCTGACTAGACTTCCGCAAAGCTTTAGTGGGACGTGTCCCCATTTTTAAGAAGGTTGCCAAATTTTTGTTCAATAAAATCATGCAGCTCTGGATCTAAAGCTTGGAGCCTACTTCTGCTTTCTGTCGAGTTATAAAATGTTGCTATTCCTTGCGCCAAATATTCTTCGCGATCATTGCACCGGAATGCATAATAATCCCATAGGTTCGGTTCATCAATAAGTTCTGTGAGCGAATCTTGTGGAACCGAAACTCGAAAAGTCGTTCCTTTCCATTGAACGGGAATTGTCGCGCCATCTTTAAGTTTCACATCGGCCACTTTATGGATAAATCGTTCCCGCATGAATTTCGTCACAGGCGCAACACAAAGACACAAGCCGATGGGAGGGTTCACACTGAACGCGGCTAACATGCCGCCGAGAAACTTTAATAATCCCCCGCCGCTTGGTTCAGCAGCCCAAGAAACGTACCGATTGGTTACCTTTCCCTTGAAAGTGAATTGGGATAATCCAGGTGTGTTTGTGACTTCAAATCCTTGAATTTCCGTAAAATTCAGTCCGTCAGCGATAATCGTGCTTTTCGTAATGGAATCATCGGGATTTTTTAGCGGTGTAATCTTAATGTCAGCTTCAACCCCAAAGGCTTGGTTGAAAACTTCGGACGCAACTTGGCTTGCAAGAGGTCCCTCTGGGAGGTCCTTCGCCGAAGCAACGAGTTTTAGAACCTGCGCAACCTGCAGGGCTCTTCCTTTAAACTGAAACTTTTCGTACAGCCGGCTTACCTCTTTTACTTCGCGCTTAAGCGTTGAACCGAACCCAAATTGCAAGACCAAATGAAGCTGTTCGATTATTTTGTTCCTATTTCCAAAGTTTCGTTGTGCAAGAAGTGCGTGCCCTAGGAGTTCATGGAAGACCTTGTGGCGCAACCTCTGTTCGTCTGAATCGAGGACTTCTGCGTTAGTAAACTCAACGCGATGAGTATTTAAGCCGTATGAACCTTCGGCGCTTGGAGTATCGCTTGGCATTCGCTCGCTTAGGATTGCTATCCTTACGCCGAAGTCGTAAAGCTTCTGGATTACATCAGAGTTAATGTCTTTCAGGATGCCGTCAAGGCGCCTAATGACATCTGAATTCGCTTCTTTGCCGGGGTCTTGCAAAAGCGAATGGGTATCGCGAAGCGAAACTTCCTCAGGGGATGCCGCGC
>JABDET010000099.1:1189-3119 GCA_013286945.1 Candidatus Melainabacteria bacterium | reverse complement strand
GGGAAGTACTCCCAGAGGTGAAAGTGCTCTAGTTTGGTTTTCGCCCCCCGCTTGATGTTTCCGGTTAACAGACCCAAGAAATTGGATGGATCATTTTTCAGATGATTGAGAAGCTCGATGATTCCGTCCAGAACTTGAGCTTCTTTCGAATGATTCAGTTCATTGCCCAAGTGCGCGATGTAGCCATTCCAGAATGCGTCTTCTTTCGCTTTCCAAATTTCGTAAGAAATTTGGAAACGGTGAAGTACCTGAGCCACAATCGACGTATCCGTCTTGCCGCTCATGGAAAGACCAGACAGGGCTTCCCGACCCCCAAAAACATCAAAAAAGGCGTTTTCAAAGGCTCTTCTCCCACATCCGGCGCTGTTAATGAGCGTTTGGTCAATATCAAAAAGAACGAGGTTTGGGGGCATGAATTGCTGATTTCACTTATTTTCTAGCCCGTTCCTCCCCTTCGTTTGGAGGGGGCCCAATGCGCCTTGGAGAACCAGTTGCCCATTGGGTAGGCTTGTGGTATAATAAAACTGCTGTACCCCAAATTAAGAAGAGGTGGGAAATGGCTTTAGAAGACTTAATGCAAACAGAAGTGCAAGTAGAAGACCTTCTGCGAATCATGGTAGAAAAGGGGGCGTCTGACCTCCACCTGAAAGCAGGAAGTCCACCCATGCTCCGTATTGATGGTGAGCTCATTCCCGCCGGATATGAAATGCTAACGGCTGATGCCTTACGACGCATGGCCGAAAGCATTCTAAGTGATCAGCAGAAAGCCGAATTTGTGGCGGAAAAAGAACTTGATTTAGCCTACAGTGTTCCAGGTCTGTCTCGTTTTCGTGTGAACATCTATCTGCAGCGAGGAACGTGGGGAGCTGCCATTCGTGTCATTCCGTCACGTCCTTTTACCATTGATGAGCTAAAACTACCCCCGATCTTGAAAGACTTTTCGGTGAAGCCCCGTGGCTTGATCCTGGTGACAGGTCCAACCGGCTCAGGAAAATCAACGACCCTGGCTGCCATGATTAATCACATCAATGAAAATCGTCGTTCACACATTGTGACCATCGAAGATCCAATCGAATTTTTGCATAAGGATAAATTGTGCTTGATTAGTCAGCGCGAAGTCGGAGAAGACACGCATTCGTTCTCGGCGGCTTTAACCCGCATCTTACGCCAAGATCCCGATGTGGTGCTGATTGGTGAAATGCGAGACCTTGAAACCATCGCGGTAGCCATCACCGCGGCTGAAACGGGGCACTTGGTTCTCGCCACTTTGCACACCAGCGGTGCCGCCACCACCATCGATCGCGTGGTCGACGTGTTTCCTCCTCACCAGCAACAACAAATTCGCATGCAGCTTTCAGTGACTCTCGAAGGAATTCTGTCTCAATCGTTGCTTCAAAAATCGAAGGGCTCTGGACGCGTGTTGGCGATGGAAATTCTTGCCATTACGCCAGCGGTTCGAAACATCATTCGTGAAGGGAAAACGCACCAGATTCCAAACTTGATTCAAGCTGGATCGCAGTACGGGATGATTTCACTTGACCAGTCCTTGAAGAATTTGTATCAACAAGGATTGATCACGTACGAAGAAGCGCTAAGCAAGTGTACCAATCCGGATGACTTTAACCGGTTACTTGGGCGAAGTCAGTTCTAGGTGAGGACGTTTTCGCGACCTTCGAACTCCACAATTTTCATTCGCATTTCTTGTGGAACGAGCATGGATTCATTCTTCGTATAATCAAACATCACTTGTGTGGTTATCGCCTCTGCCACCAAGCGATTCGATGAGGCTTCTCGCACTTCGTACTCGCAATCAAAACTCTTTTTCCCAAGCCGCGAGATGCGAAGAAAAACGACCAGTTTTTCAGTGACGTAAGCCGGAGAGCGAAAATCGATTTTCGCATGAGCTAAAATGAAATCGACCTTGGTGTAG
>JABDET010000099.1:0-1179 GCA_013286945.1 Candidatus Melainabacteria bacterium | reverse complement strand
GGTGTAGTCATTGATCTTAAAGACTTCATTCCAGTAATGGATGCGTCCCATTTCAAGGTAGCTCAAATAAACGGCATTGTTAACGTGGCCAAAAGCATCCGTATCACGGAAGCGAACTTGAATGGGAGCCGAAACTCGAAATTTCACACGATAGGGTTAGGCTTAACCTGTGGTTACCCCTGCTAGGCGGTTTCCGGCTTGGTTTGCTTCATAAAGGAGGACAAGCCCGGCCACAAAAGCTCTGGGATCTTGCTGGTACATGAGCAGGAGGTTTTGCTTGTTCGAATCGGTAAATGTGCGTCCAATTTCTGCCGCGATTTCTGCGGATCCAGGTTCAGTGGTGTTACCGGGATACGGATAGACTCCAGCGGGATCAAAGGGAGTATGATCCCACACAAGACCTTGCGGCGCATGAACGAGATCGTTTTGTAAGGCCCCGTTGAATAGCTTCGAAAGCAAGGGATCATTTTGTGAAGCGAGATCATTGTATCCTTTTGCGAGACCTAGAAAGTAATCAGCGGCGTGTGTTTCTTCATGCTGGGCTACAATTTGTAACTGCGCATTGGAATAGTTTCCACTATCGAAAACTTGCGAGTTCAGATTGATTTGTCCAGCTTGTTGCGTGCCAAGGCCATTGGATCCAAAGCCATTTGGGGTGAAGTTAAAGCTTACGTTGTTCTGAAATAGAAGATTGTCCTCTCCATCGGTGAGCCCAAGTAAAGATTGAGCAGCATTTTGCACGTCACTAAGGGAAGTAAAATGCGCATGTTGCTGGAAAAGGAGATAGTCGACAATGGCTAATTTTTTCTCGGTCAGATTGTTTGGTTCAATAACGGGCTTCCCATTTTGCATAGGAACATTACTCGCGATTAGCTGTGAAAGGGTGGAAACTGCAGAGTTGTCATGATAGATCTGGTTTTGAGTGAATTTGGAGGTGGCGGCCTGAGCTGATTGAAGAGCCTGCATGCTTCCTTGACCAGAGCCTGTAGAGCTGCTTGCATTAACTTGAAACTGGAGAGCCATACCAATCCTCCTCTTCACTTCTCCGCCCTACGGTAATTGTACCGACAAAGGAGGCCTAGGACTATAAACAGCGAGTTACCGATGTTAACAAAATGTGCCTGAATTGCTAACTTTTAGCCGTTAAACCGATTCATGGCTTTCTCGAAGTCTTCGCTC
>JABDET010000098.1 GCA_013286945.1 Candidatus Melainabacteria bacterium | reverse complement strand
TCTCGAGCTTAAAAAGTTTCAAATATTGATTGACATCCTCATTCAAATTCAACTGACCCCGTTCCGCAAGTTGCATGATGGCCGGTACATGAATCAGCGAATCTTGAATGAACTCACGGCGCAAAACATGCAGAGCCAACACTTTACGCAGGATCCCCGTGTGGCAGGCACGGCCTATGGTTTTTATGAAAGATTGCAAAATGATCAGCGGATGATCGAACATGGGGGTGATGTTTTCTGTACTTCAAGTTTGCTCTTACTCATCCCGAAGCAAAATCTCGGCTTTTTTGTCTCTTACACGCGAATGGATTCAGCGCTTCGTGAGAACCTGGTCAACGAATTTCTTGATCGCTATTTTCCGGTAGGAAAGTCGCTGCAGACGCTCCACTTAACTGGAGAGTCGCATTGGCCACCAAACCATTACAACGGCTATTATCTTTACAACCGTTACTCTCGGACGACTTTGGAGAAACTGGTGGCATTGTTTAGTCAATGTCATCTTACGGGGCATGGGAGTGGGTTCTTAGAAGTGTCTTACCCGTTTGGGGGAAAGAAATCGATGGAACTGGCTGAAGCTGGCCCCCTCTTATTTAAGAGGCTAGACAATGGGAACCTTGTTGCGTTCAAAGAAGACCATCAAGGGGGGATTACTCAATTCTTTGATGGCACACGGGTTTTTGATCGGCTTCCCTGGTACCAATCGCTTCCCTTCCAATTGAGTTTGGTTGGATTTTTTGTTCTTGTTTTCTTTTCAGTTTGGATGGTGTGGTTCGTGGAAATTCTCGTTGGGCGTTTTAAGAGGCATTCGTTTCCCGGGACATTTTCGATGAGATCGTTTCGAGGTCTCCTGCTGCTCGTGAGTGGACTTGACCTTTTCTTTTTGTTTGGGATGGCGATTTCCTATTGGAGGTTTGACGAATTCGATTGGGTTTTTGGCGCCCCAAGAGAAGTGATTCTTTTGCTTTGCATTCCCATTCTGGGGAGTGCAGTTTCTATCGCATTGCCTGTATTCGTGATCATCGAATGGAGAAAAGGCCTTGGAACACCCTTCGGCCGCCTTTATCATTGGTTGATCAGCATCACGGCGCTCGGGTTCATCGAATTTTTAAACTATTGGAACTTGCTTGGCTTTCGCTACTAATACCAACGTCATAAGTATATTGTCAGTTGCCAACGGGTCCTGACACTTTCGCGGAGCCCATTTGTTCTTCCGCTGCTCGCATGCCCGCTGCGCTGCTCAGAACAAATGGGCCCCACCGCTCACGTGTCACCCGTTGGCAACTGGCTTATCATGTCAAAACAATTATGACGTTGGTATTAGCATCACTCTTCCGGGGTATGCCACTGTGCATTTACTTTGGGCGGAAGGGTGTCAAGGTGGCGGAGAAACATGGCGACTTGCCACATTTCGTTATCTGTTAAGAACGGCTCAAACGATGCCATGCCTGTGTACTTGATTCCATTCTTTTCGATCCAGAAGATTTGCGATTCCTGCATGTCGCTTGCTTTTTTCCCGAATTGTGGCACTCGAGGGTAAAAGGATGTTGTCCCCCACTTGCTTCTTTTTAGAACATCACCATGGCAGGTTGAGCAGCTTTGTTGATAGATTTCCATCCCCTTCTCGAGATTCGCTTCGGTAACGGGAAGTGGATTCTCTTTCAGGGGCGCTTGTTTTGAAAGGGCATGGTCCAAAGCAAAGCCAGCAATTTTTTTTTCCCAACGCGGTGGTGAACTGGCCTTGGCTGAAACTGGAAAGAGTCCGCGCCAGGCGACAAAGAATCCTAGGATAGCCAAAATAAACAAGCAAGTAAGAAATCCGAAAATGAAGCGCACGAATGGACAACTCCTTTCGCCTTAGTATACCCAAAGACCAGAACAAATGATTGGAAGCGGGCAATCACGATATAGATTGGCCCAAAAATGGGAATAATACATATATTGAACACATTTTTCAAAGGGGGTAAACGAATGAAGCTTTTCATTCAGTCAAAGAACATTGCTGTAGCTTTACTTTTGTCACTCAGTCTTTTCTCCATGAGGCCGGTTTCGGGTGGGGCCTTGGTTCATGCCAGTGTAACCGGAAAAGTTTGGGCCATTAACTTGTATCATGGCCAAATTGTTCGCTTTACAATTAGGGATAATGGCTGGCCGAATGCCTTGCATGACATTGTGATTAAGCCTTATACCCACATCTTTGCCAATGGGAAACCAAGTGAAAAGCTCTCTCCCAATGTCCTACACAAGGGACTAGCGGTCAGAGCAGAAGGGGGGGTCACCACCTTCGGGAACCGAATCGTGGCCGATCGGGTGACAATTCTAAGCAAATGAATTCAGGATGAATTCATCCAGCGGTCATAGGACGTGATAAACCGCTGGACTCCTTTCGTGGTTTTGCATTTAAAGGTGTTTTGAGATAAGTGTCGTATTGGTCATAACACAGTAGCAAAAGAACTTTTGTAAGTTTCTTAGGAATGACCAACATAGCTTTCTGATGAAGAGCGTTCCACTGGAGCGCTCTTCTTATTTGTCTGGGGAGTTAGGGGAAGAAATACTAATCTTTTAAAGGAGTTGTCAATGAATACTGCTTTTCATGAAATGCCAATCAGCCAACCAATGGCTGAGATTTTAGGAAGATTGGGTTTGGAAACGCCAAAGCCCATACAGGAAAAAACCATTCCACTTTTGATGGAAGGGAAAAACGTGGTGGGGCAAGCGCAAACGGGAAGTGGCAAGACTCTCGCATTCGCCATTCCCATCTTGGAACGGATTAATGTGATGAACAAAGCGCCACAAGCGCTCGTGCTTGTTCCAACTCGGGAATTGGCTGTGCAAATCCAACAAGTCTTTTCATCCATTTCCCTTGATCCAAAGAATATACGAAGTGTGTCGATTTATGGAGGAGCTTCCAAAGAAAATCAACGAAGGCTCATGCAGTCAGGTTCCCAGATTCTTGTGGCCACTCCAGGAAGGTTGCTTGATTTTATGCAGGAGGGGAGAATTCGCTTGGATCAAGTCAAGACGGTAATTCTTGATGAAGCCGATCGAATGTTTGAGATGGGATTCATTGTGGACGTCAAACGGATCCTCAGCCGACTGCAGCCCAAAGTTCAAGTCGGTCTTTTTTCGGCCACCCTGCCTCCAGCCATTCGCCAGGTCATCCAAGCCTATGTCCCTG
>JABDET010000097.1 GCA_013286945.1 Candidatus Melainabacteria bacterium | reverse complement strand
CCCTTTGATGGTTCGAAGCATGGCCAGTTGTACATCGGCAGGTAAGCTTGTTGAAAACCCCTGAACATAAATCTCATCCGTGTCCCACCCTTCGGGTTCAAGGAAAAGTGGGTGCTCAATCTTGTCTGGGAATTTGTTGATCTTGTCTTCAATCGAGGGACAGTAGCGCGGTCCAGGTCCATGAATTTTCCCGCTGTACAAAGGGGAACGGTGCAAGTTAGCCAGGATGATTTCCCGTGTTTGGGCGCTTGTGTAGGTCAGATGGCAGTTCAGTTGCCCTTCGCGCCACCGTTTGGAGGGGGCAAAAGAAAAATGGAGCGGTTTTTCGCTTGGTTCCTGGGGATTTGTTGCCGCAAAATCAATGCTTCGTTTGTGAACCCGTGGAGGGGTTCCTGTTTTTAGCCTCCCGAGTACAACTCCAAGCTCGCGTAGCGAGTCGCTCAGCTTTTCTGATGGAGCTTCACCCGCACGCCCTGCGGGATAGTTCACATCCCCACAGTGGATGATCCCTTTTAAGAATGTCCCGGTCGTAATCACCACCGATTCCGCGGTGTATCCAAGGCCGCTTCGGCATCCAACCCCTTTCAGTTTCTTCTCTTCGATCCAAAGTTCTTCCACCAAGTCTTGCTTCAATTCAAGGTTCTCGGTGTTTTCAAGGGTTTGTTTCATGGCCATCTGGTAAAGCTTCTTGTCCGCTTGAGCCCGTAAAGCTTGAACGGCCGGACCCTTGCTTGTATTGAGCATTCGAATGTGGAGGTGGGTTTTGTCAATGTTTTTCCCCATTTCTCCACCCAAGGCATCCACTTCACGCGCTAGATGGCCCTTGGCTGGCCCCCCCAATGCTCGGGTTGCACGGCATCAAGGCCACGTTGTCCATGTTCATGGTTAGCAAGAGCGTGGAAGCTCCGATGCGAGCCGAAGCTAGGGCTGCTTCGCACCCCGCATGACCGGTTCCAATGACAATCACGTCATAATGTTTCGCTGGAAAGTACGTCACTCAATGCTCTCCGATTGTGCCTGTACGGTTACCCACTGTTTGAAAGCTCTCAATTGTTCAAGCAGAACGGCGCTCTGTTGCATTCTCTCCCGAAATGGTCGCGCAAGTTCAAAAATCTCATGATTTCTTACTGCCGCTGGGCTCCCCGCTGGTGCATACCCAATCGCCCGCGTTATTTTTACGCCTCTATTTGCATTGTATCGCCGCATTATTTGAAGCGATCTCTCGAGCCGCCTCAGATCCTCCGAACTTCGATCCAGCCGTTCAATGAATCTCCTAACATCTTCTTGATGAGCAATCTCTCTTGGAATTCCCTCGGATTCAGCACGATCGTCTTGCAGCAGCAACAAAAGATTCTCGGCGCCGACATCGCGACATTCCTTCGCTGGCCACACGATCGATCGGAGTTCTGCAACCGGCAAACTCAGGGCATAGCTTCGCGTAAACGATGGAACCGGCTTAGAGCTCATTTCCGCCTCTCATTTCCCCACACAAAATTCGCTGAAAATTCGATTGAGCAAATCTTCGGTGAAACATTCCCCCGTTATTTCACCAATGGCCAGAGCCGCTCCTCGCAAATCATGGGCCACGAGATCCAAGGGGAGATTCCCTTGCAATGTCTTTTCTGCTTCAGATAAGAAGCTCAAAGCTCGTTCAAGCCCTTCTTGATGACGCAATCGGGTCAGGCGGGGGAGCTCAACCTCAGGTGTCCCCTCTTCGAGAACCGTTTTCACGATCCGTTCTTCCAACTGATTTAATCCTTGGTTCGCTGTTACTGAAAGTGAAACCAGGGGACCCGAGTAAATCTTCTCCACATCCCTTGGTTGGAGTGGACCCTCCAGATCCATCTTGTTTAAAACCACAACACTTTTCTTTTGTTTGGCTATCTCTAAAAGTTCGTAATCATCCGATTCAAGCGGCACGGATCGATCCAAAACCAAAAGAAGCAAATCCCCCTTGGCTAGCGCCTCTCTCGAACGGGAAATTCCGATTTGCTCAACGCGATCTTTGGTTTCTCGGATCCCTGCTGTATCAATCAATTGAACCGGAATCCCTCCAACGTCCGCCCACTCAGAAATCGTGTCTCGCGTGGTTCCGGGAACTTCGGTCACAATGGCCCTTCCTTCGCGCAGCAACGCGTTCAAAAGCGACGACTTCCCCACATTGGGCTTCCCAGCAATCACGGCCGACATTCCCTCACGAAGTATTCTTCCAGCTGCAGCCCCTTTCAGAATCTCGCGAACTTCCTTGACCAAACTAGAAACCTGCTCCAAGAGTGTCAGGCGTGGAACTTCGGGGACTTCTTCTTCAGGAAAATCAATGCAGGCTTCGATGGGGGCCAGAATGGCGATCATTCGTTCTCGGATTCCCGAGAGATGTTTCCCGAGCTTTCCATCCAATTGCGAAAGGGCCATGTCCATTCCAAACGGGGTTACGGAACGAACCGTGTCCATCACGCTCTCTGCTTGAGTCAAATCGATCTTGCCATTCAGAAAAGCCCGCTTCGTAAACTCTCCCCGTTCAGCTAACCGAGCTCCTTCGCGGATGAGCACCTCGACCACACGAGACAGCAACCGTGGATTTCCGTGTCCACTCAGTTCCACAACATCTTCGCCGGTGTATGAATGGGGCCCACGCATGACCACGGCCAAGACTTCGTCCAGTGTCTTGCCGGTCGTCGGATCGGTGAGTTTGCCAACAGCCACTTGATGCGAAGGAATGCTTTCAAGCCGTTTCCCTTTCTTACCCTGAAACAAACGTGCTACAAGGGAAACCGCTTCTTTCCCACTCACGCGAACAAGGCCAACGCTCCCTTCACCTGGGGCGCTCGCAATGGCGCAAATGGTGTCAGGGTTCGCCAGGCTGCTCATCGCGGTCATGAGGAAGTTCTGCTACGGAATCACGCTTTGACCGATCATAAGTCCATCTTGACTGGGAGCTGCTCGAACGGTTAGAGTTGCCTGAGCGGTTCGGGTTACTCGAACGGTTGGGGCTACTCGTACGAGTTGTCCCCCGTGAACGTGGGCCTCTTGACGAACCTTTTGCCCCTTCTTTCGGAGTGATGACCACTTTTCGCAACGGTTCTTTCCCTTCGCTGCTTGTGGTGACATAGGGACTGTCCTGAAGGGCCATGTGAATGATTCTCCGTTCGTGGGGGAGCATCGGCTCAAGGGTCACATTTCGCCGCTCCATGGAGGCCTTTTTCGCCATTCTTTCTGCCAACACTTGGAGC
>JABDET010000096.1:2853-3355 GCA_013286945.1 Candidatus Melainabacteria bacterium | reverse complement strand
TTCGGTATCCAAAGAAGTGGGAAAAACTTGAAAATTTCATGGGACTTCCAGTGGCTTTTCGGCGCCCGATGGAAAACCCGACTGAACAATTCTTGGAAAATCTGAATGTTGTGATTGAGCCTCTCCCAACCGACAAATCCTCGATAAGCTTGGAAGACTACAATGTTGCTGGAGTGGAACAACTAAAAAAAATGTTCCCTGGTATTACGGTGGCGAGCAAGGAAGAGAGCACGCTGGCAGGAAATCCCGCCATCAAAAGCGTCTACTCCTATGTTACAGCAGCGCATGGAGCTCCACTTCACCTCAAGCTCGAGCAAGTTGTTACCATGAAAGACAGCAAAATTTACATTCTGACCTACACCGCTACCGAGGAAAACTACGACAAGTATTTGCCGCTCGTTCAAGAAATGGTGAATTCGTTCGGGGTCGAGAGCCCAACGCCAGCACCGGCGTCTCAATAAAGACTACCACTGCTTATCATTTAAATAGAGCCTGCGTCACA
>JABDET010000096.1:0-2843 GCA_013286945.1 Candidatus Melainabacteria bacterium | reverse complement strand
GCGTCACATCCGTGGGATCGTGGGATGAACTCACCTGATTGCCCCTTCGTCGGTGGATGACGAAGGTACAAACACCTGAAATCTCTTTTCAACTCGGAAAAAGCAGAAAGATTGCGACTAGACCTAAAGAAGTCAGTTGAAAGGATGTGCTCAAGATGAAAAAGCGCTGGTTTTCTTACTTGGTTCCCCTGGTTGTCTTTGGGCTTTATTGGTCGAGTAGCCCCAACGGGTATCCAGAGCCGAAATCAACTCAAATCACGGTGTATAATCAAGATCTGGCCCTGGTCCGCGAAATTCGAAAGATCTCACTCACTCAAGGGATCGGGCAAGTTCGAATCGACGATGTCCCCGCCTTAATCGAGCCAACAAGCTTGTTTTTCAAGTCTCTTACCCACCCGAATGCGGTGCAGATTCTCGAGCAAAACTACGATTACGATCTGGTGAGCCAGGGGAAATTGCGGAATCGATTTCTTGGAAAAGAAGTCGAAGTTGAAATGGCAGATCCAGAAACACACAAGACCATTCGAAAAAAAGCCAAGATGCTCTCTACCGGATGGACCTTTAATGGGGGAGGTTGGAGCGAGACGGGGACCCCCATTGTAGAAATCGACGGAAAAGTTTACGTTCAGCCTCCTGGTCAGATTATCTTGCCCGCACTTTCAGCCAATCAATTTCTCCTCCGACCCACACTCAATTGGATGGTCCAAAGCCGCATTTCCGGCGATGAAGACACCGAACTCTCCTATCTCACGCATGGACTCACTTGGAATGCCAACTACGTGGTGGTAACCGATTCGAAAGACACCCATCTTGATCTGACAGGCTGGGTCACCCTGGCAAACAAGAGTGGCACCGCGTACCCAAACGCTCGTTTGCAACTCATGGCTGGCGATGTTCACGTTTTGCTGCCAAAAGCTGAAGCTTATGGGGCTATGCAAAGCATGGCGGCTCGGGACGAGGAGAAGGCGGCGTCACCCTTTCAGGAAAAATCTTTCTTTGAATACCACTTGTATACGCTTGATCGCCCCACCTCTCTTCTGAATGATCAAACAAAACAAATTGAGCTCTTATCAGCCTACAACGTTCCGATGGAAAAAGTTTTTGTCTACGATGGCGCTCCTTTGTCTTACGGTTTTTACTATGACGATGTGAGCTATCGAGAGAATCCAACGTATGGCCCGCAATCAAACAAGAAAATCTGGGTGATGCTTGAGTTCATGAATAAAGAAAGAGACGGGTTAGGTCGCCCACTCCCCAAGGGGACGGTCCGAGTCTACAAAACGGATGACGATGGTTCAAGAGAATTCATTGGAGAAGATCAAATCGACCACACCCCAAAGGATGAAAAAGTTAGACTTTACCTTGGCGATGCCTTTGATGTGGTGGGAGAACGAAAGCAAACGTCTTTTCATGAAGTGGTTCCTCACAGTGTATACGACGAGACATTTCAGATTGACTTACGAAACCACAAGAGTGAGGCGGCCACAGTGCGGGTTGTTGAACACCTGTGGCGCTGGAACGATTGGACCATCACAAAGTCAAGCCATTCCTATCGGAAAATTGACAGCCACACCATCGAGTTTCCTGAGAAAGTTGCAGCCAACGGAAATACGACCATCACTTACACGGTGCGCTACAAGTTCTAGCTTACGAAATGCGTGCGGCAGTTTGCTGGTGGACATGGCGGGTAAGTTCAGCCGTCAATGTCCATTTGTTAAAGGGCGTTACCATGTAGATTCCAGGGGCATGGCATTCTAGAGCGGTATCGATGAGCTCGCGGGAGATTTTTAGTCCTTCCTCGAGCCCTTTTTCTTTGTTATCTCCACACCCCTTCATCCGAAGTTGTACTTCTTCGGAAATCCGAAATCCAGGAACCTCGTTGTGGAGAAACTCCGCATTTCGATGACTCACCAAAGGCATGATTCCACAAAAAATTGGAACCCCGAGATCCTTAGTTTTGGTGTACATCTCTTTAATCTTCTCTTTTGAAAAAACAATCTGCGATTGGACAAAGCGTGCACCTAACGCAATTTTTTTCTTCAGGCGTTTGATCTCA
Source organism: Candidatus Melainabacteria bacterium (assembly GCA_013286945.1). Classification (GTDB taxonomy): domain Bacteria; phylum Vulcanimicrobiota; class JABDET01; order JABDET01; family JABDET01; genus JABDET01. The sequence goes on along the minus strand of JABDET010000096.1, from coordinate 787 downwards.
GCATCCATGTTAGCTTTGTTCGGATCAAACGCACATCCAATGATAAAGTCGGTCGGATGTGCAATCGGGCTTCCCGCAATGTTAATCCCTTGATTTAGTTTCATGATCATTTCAATCAATCCAAAAGAATTGGTGTCGAATACCGAGCTGCATCCCAAGGCGCCACCAATGCTGGTTGGATCACCCGTTATGGCCAGCAAGTGATTGATCCCAAGCGCCCATGCCCCCATGAGTTCGGATTGCTGGCCAAGAAGATTACGATCCCGACAAGTCACGTGTGGTATGGCGAGAACCCCCGTTTCTTTCTGCACGAGATAACCGAGGATCACCGCACTCATTCGAATGCTAGCAAGCGGATTCTCCGCGATGCTGATGGCATCGACCCCTTCGCGGGCAAGTCCTCGTGCCCCCTCGACCACTTTTTCATAGCCAAGGCCACGAGGAGGATCAAGCTCGACGATGACCGGAATCTTCTTCCCGACTTTCATGAGAATGTTTGCAAGGCTTGGCTCTGGTGGTTTCGTGTCGATTGCGATGGGTGGTTTTGTCGACTTAATGCTTACCTTGGAAACTCGTGGAGACGGCTTTCGCCCCGCCAGCTTCTTGCTGATGAGACGGATGTGTTCGGGTGTGGTTCCACAGCATCCTCCGATGAGGTTGGCTCCGGCTTCCGCCAGCTTTACAGCACTCTCCGCAAAATAACTTGGATCAGAAATATAAACATAACGCCCTTCAATGTACTGAGGAAAGCTCAAATTCGGAAAAGCTGAAATGAGTGAATCAGTCA
>JABDET010000095.1:2925-3517 GCA_013286945.1 Candidatus Melainabacteria bacterium | reverse complement strand
GGGGGAGCCACCGATACCTTAAGCATGGTTTTTCCAGCCACGAACATTACCTTTACCAACTCAAACGGCTCAATCTTAAATCTGGGGGTAGGGAACAACATCAACGCCCAAAACATCCTAAACCTTGGCGCGACCAATGGGAGCATCGGGACTCTCGCACAGCCTTTGTTGGCGCAGGTCGGCGCGGCTGGGACAGACATTTTTGTAGCGAACAGCCCTAATTTTCCGATCAACGTAAGCCTCACCGTGAGCCCAACTTCAGTCAACCTGACAACAAACAACGGGAGCGTTCAGGTCATTACCGGCGGAGGAGACTCGCTCAATTTTGCCGGAGGGCTCACGGACACGCTTGCTCTTAGTTTTCCTGCAACTGCAATCAACTTGGTCAATCTAAACGGATCGATTTTCAATTTAGGTAGCGCAAATAACATCATCACCTCATCACTTAACCTGCAAGCTTTTGGTGGAAGTATTGGAACATCCACACAACCGATTCTGACTCAAATTCCATTTGGCTCCATGACCACGTCAAGCCCCAACTTTCCGATTTATCTTTCCAACATCATCGCGGGCGCAGCCACTCTTCGTGCTA
>JABDET010000095.1:0-2915 GCA_013286945.1 Candidatus Melainabacteria bacterium | reverse complement strand
GAGGCAATGTGCAGTTTGCCAATCAGGGGGGGGGAATTTGGCCATTGCCAATACGGTTACAAATAATGGAAGCGTCCAGGTGTCTAACCAAGGCGGAAACTTAACAGTGCTTTCGATGAATCTGGGTACAGGCGCCGCCATCCTTACTACTACGGGAGGCTCCATTCTTCGTTTTATTACCAATCCATCCATTACGGCTGGGTCAGTGAGCCTTACAGCAGATAACGGGATCGGAACCCTTGCGAATCATTTGACCACCAAGACCACTGGAGTCTTGTTTGCTGCGACAGGAAATCCAGGCGCGAGCATCTTTTTAACCAATACCGGTAATCCATCAACCTTGTCTGTCTCAACGAATAACAGCGACGTAACTTACACCGACAATCTGGGAGGAAGCTTGACATTCGTCTCAGCCAGCGATCTCATCACGGCGGTTTTAACCAATACGAACCTAACGGTTGGCAACAGCGGAGGAAATCTTTTGTTTGATGGTACGCACAGGTTAGACCTGGGGACGAAAACTGTCGCCCTGACGGCATCCGGCTCAATTACCGGAGTAGCCACCACGGAAATTACCGCCGGGACTGCCTCGTTAACGGCTGGGAGCACTATCGGCACTGCGGGAACCGCGTTGAACACTCAAGTGGGAACCTTGAATGCCGTCACGGTCAATGGGCTCATCAATCTTAGCAACTCAAGCAGCCTCACCGTGAACTTGGTATACGCAAATGGCGCGGGGAGCAATGTGAATCTTGTCGACCTTGCGGGGGATCTTTTTATCAACTCCGTTACATCGAATGGTGGCAGCGTCAATCTAACTGCGACAGGCTCCATTTACGACGGGCCAGCGTCTAACGTGGTGGCATTTGGCAATTCATCTCTGACCGCCGCAAGTGGCGTGGTTGGGACCAGCGCTGGTCACCTCACGGTGAATATCCAAGGGGGTGTGCTTAACGTGACGGCACAGGGATCCCAAAACGGGATTTCTGCAGACATCGACGGGACTGTGAGTCCCTCGAACACATTGGTTCATGTGGGGCTGTCTCCGGGAACTGGTTATTTTAACGGGGTTTGTTTGTGGAATTGTCCCCCGCCGACTACTCCGAGCAGCGCAGCGACTCAAAGTGCAATCGATGTGGGAAATCAGTCGACCGTTGTGGCTCTTCAGTCTCCTTCGCCACCGTTAAACGGGGAGAGCTCCGCCGAAGTGACCCCCAAAAGTCTGGTGGTTGATGAAACGACTCCGCCCCATGAGGCCTCTGAAAACGAAATTGTTTTCCCTTCGACTGAAACGGTTCCAGCAGAGAGTTCAAGCACCAGTGGGGGCTCGGGCCAGAAGAAGGGGACTTCGTTTCAAAATGACCTTTCGCGTCAGCGAAATTTCGATTGGGAGGAGACAGAGCCACTGGCGGGATTTGCGGGCGGCTTCATTGGCGGAAAAACTTATTTTGGAGCCTTCCTTATTTTTGCATCTGGCGGCGAGCTTATCGTGAAAAAACCGATCGGTGGTGTTGGAGGTGCTGGAGTTGCCGGGGTTGGGCTTGTCAAGGATACGAAGGTGACGGAATTGAAAAAGCAGCTAGCCTTGCGCCGAGTGAAGTGAAAGATTAAAGGGGGCATCATGGTTAAATTTCGTTTCGGAATGTTTTTCATCTTTAGTTTGCTTCTCTTCTTTTCAGCGATGAATGCGTATTCGCAAAAAGTTACTCCAGGGCACTTCGCGAGCGCAGAAAAGGGCTTCTCTATCGACTTTCCAAAAGACTGGCAAAAAACGGAAGGCTTCATGGGGGCAACGGTAGTGGCTCTTCGGCCTGGAAGTGGTTCAAGCGACGAATACCGGGAGAACATCAACGTCTTGGTTGAAAAGCTTTCGGGGCATTGGGCTCTGAAAGAGTATTTCGACGCTAATTTGGAGAGCATGCGGAAACTCCTCACGGATTTCAAGGCAGAAGAGAAAGCAGCGGCGGTCGTACACGGGGTGCCTGCTGAACGTATTGTTTACTCGCATCGGATGGGAACGTACCGCTTAAAAGCGCTGGTTTACATGATGTTCAAGAACCAGCGAGGGTATGTGATCACTTGCACATCGACATCGGATCGCTTTGCCGAATGGGAGAAAATCTTTCAGGGAACCGCGAACACCTTCTTACTGCAATGAGGTTGGGGCTCTTCACCCCTTGGTGTGTTCTCGTGAATCCACTGGGAGAATAATCTTAAAAGCAGTCCCTTTTCCTACTTCACTCTCGACTTGAATTTCCCCATGATGTTGCTTGATGATTCCATACGCAATGCTCAAGCCAAGTCCAGTTCCTTGACCCACATCTTTCGTGGTAAAAAAAGGATCGAAGATTCTTCCTTGGATTGGAAGAGGGATCCCGCAGCCATTATCCCGGATTACAATTTCGACGTTGTTATCCAGGGTAGAGGTCCTGACCCAAACATCACCTGATTTCTCGATGGCTTCAAAGGCATTCCCAAGAATATTCATGAAGATTTGATTTATTTGAGCCGGATCACACCAAATCTTGGGGAGCGACCCATACTCTTTATGGACGGTTACTCTGTCTTTATGAAGCGGAAACAAGATCGTTAAGGTGGCATCGAGCGCTTGTTGAAGGTCAACGTGGTCCCTGCTTTCCCCAATGGTTTCGGTTCGCGCAAAAGTTCTCAAGTTTTCGACAATGGTTTTGGAGCGCTCGGTCCCTTCGCGGCAGGCCTCGAGAACTTTCTCAACCGAGGCTCGAAAATCGGTAAGACTTGATTGCCGCTTGAGTTCCCGGAGCCCATCGAGCAATTCTTTGGCTTCAGCAGGAGAAGCATTTTCCACCGCGTCGTAAATTTCTTGAAGCTCGAGAACCTTGGTGATTTTTTCCTCCAAAAGCGGCAGTTGCAGCGATAAGAAATTCAGAGGGTTG
>JABDET010000094.1 GCA_013286945.1 Candidatus Melainabacteria bacterium | reverse complement strand
CATGGCAAGAACCAAAAAAAACATGACAAGAACAACCAAGAATCGCTGCTTCACAAGATTTCTTTCAATTCATGGTGCGAAAAGCCTTTCAACAAGGAATGCCAGAATCGCTTTCAGAACCTTTCAGGATCATCAAAAAAGGGGGGGGTTGGTATGGGATCTGCGAGTGATTTTGTTAAGCGATACATCAAGGAAGCTTTTTCGCATTTTCCGACGCAAGCCACCTTGCTTGGGATCCATGAGCACGATCATGAGCTCGAGGATTTCTCCAAGGATGGAAGAGAAGAACTCTTACGCTTTGTGAAACGAACTTCCCGAGAGCTCACACGGTTTGATCGAGAAAAGCTTTCTTCTGACGGGCGATTAGATTTAGCTCTTTTGGGATCTGAGCTTTCAGATTACTTGCTGGCATTCGAAGAACAGAAGGCTTGGGAGACGGATCCTTCAGTCTATCCTGAGAACATTCTTTACAGCGCCTATGCGCTTGTGGGACGTCATGAAACGTCTTGGACAAGAAGAGGTTCGTCCTTGTTGTCCCGGATGAAGCGCTTTCCAAGATTTCTGAATCAAGGAAAGAAAAACTTAAAAAATCCCCCCAAACTTTTTACACAGATTGCGCTCGAGGTGACTGCCGGCGGGATTGATTTTTTTAGATCCTGGGAAGTAGAAAAATTTCCCCTTCCAAAAACACTAAAACAAGATGTAGAAAAGGAACGGAAAAAAACGCTCGTTGCTCTTGATGATTATCTTGCTTGGCTTAAGGACAAATTGCTTCCTGTTTCTCATGGGAATTTTGCTGTGGGGAAATCGTTTTACAATCGCCTCCTTAAGGAACGGCATCTTCTCCCTTATAATTCGGAGGATCTAAAAGCCATCGGAGAAGAGCACCTTCAGAGGACATTGAAGGAACTGACTCGCTTGGCGGCCTCGATCGATCGAAATAAGAGTTGGCAAGAAATCCTCGCAGATGGATCACAGTCTCATCCAAAGCCCGGAGAGCTCATCCCAGTCTATAAGGCTTTGATGGAAAAAGCCAAAGCGTTCATTGTTGAAAAGAACCTGGTGCCGCTTCCGTCTTACGAAGAGATCGTAATAACCGAAACGCCCCCTTTTAATCGAATGGTTCTTCCCTTTGCGGCCTACATGCCAGCCACCCCTTTTGGAAAACAGGGAAGAGGAGAATTCTGGGTAACTCCCGTATCGACTCATCTTCCTGCAATGGAGCTTGAAGCACGGCTTCGAGAACATGCTTATCATAAGATTCCACTGACGGTTCTCCATGAGACTTACCCAGGGCATCACGTGCAATTTTCCTTTCTTAGAGAGTTTTCTTCTCCCATGTTAAAGCGGGCATTTTCCACAGTATCGTGTGAAGGTTGGGCCTTTTACTGTGAACAGATGATGAAAGAGGCGGGGTTCTATTCGGATCCCTTAAGTGAACTTTCGCAGCTCAAGGACCAACTTTGGCGCGTGGTTCGAGTGATTTTGGACGTAGGACTTCAGACTAACAAGATTTCTCCAAGAAAAGCGGTTGAATTCCTTCACGAAAAAGTACTTTTTCCGGAGGCCATGTCGTGGGGGGAGGTTAAGCGCTATACTCGGGAAGCTACCCAGCCAATGTCGTATTTCATTGGAAAACATGAGATTTTGAGGCTAAGAGACAATTACCAACGGAAAAAAGGGGCAAAATTTCGCCTGTTTGATTTCCATCAGGAATTTCTTCAATGCGGCGTCACCCCTCTTAAGCTTGCGGAGGATCGTTTGATCGCTTTGTGAAGCGCTTTCAAGGACTTTCTTAGGTTGAAATTCATCGGAAGGGCTTTCGGAATAAGCAAAAGTTTTGTTGTTTTAACAAATAAAATGGGGTTGATTTTTCCCCGAGAAGGTGTATAATTTAGGTATCCCGGTATTCACGTCGGGGATTAGTGAAATCACATTAAAATAAAGAAAGGTTTTTTGGGGGGAGGAAGTCAGGTTGGCTCGTTTTCGCTTTCCTGTTCTCTTACTGCTATTGGTTGTCTTTGGTCACTCGCCGTTTGCTTCTGGCAGCGTTGCTTCTCATCGAGGAGAAGTCTGGGTTGGGCATCAGCTAGTATTACGCGTTCATCACCCTGAAATGGGGGATAAAATAGCCCAGCGGATTGAACAAGCCATTTTGGAAGGTGTTTCCGCTTCACAAATTTCAATTCGTTCTGTTGGACACAATTATGTCGTTTACGGTGGAAAGATCGCGATCATTACCGTATCGCCAGCACAAGCAAGGCTCAATGGGACTTCTTCACGCTTGTTGGCTGCTCTGTGGGCAAAGCATCTGAAGGAAGGACTCTCCAAGGAAAGCTATTTGGTGCTTCCAGCAAGCCTTATCGTGCCTGTCGGGGAAGAAAGACGCATTCATGTGGTGGGACGCTACCATCAAGATCTTTCACTTACGATTGATAATCCGACCGTTTGCCGTTTAACTTCAACGGACATGCCTCTTGTTGTTAAAGGACTTAGGCCTGGTGAAACCAAGCTTCAGGTTTCAACGGGAAGCGTTGTGGAATCGACCCGCATTATTGTGAAAGAAAAAGCTGGATTGTTACCCAAGGCGATTTCTTTGTCTGTTACGGGGGAAAGAGTCCCAAAGGAATTCTTGCATCGGGCTGTCGTTTCTGCGCTTTACCAAAGAATTAGACGGAAACCGGGCTCAAGCATGACCATCGAAATTCCGCCTAATGCATTACCGCAGAGCTTGAGCCGAGGTGGGAGCCTGAGTCTTCCTGTTTCGGCTGAGATCACGGGAGCGCATTATCTTCCCGCCAAAGGGATGCTGAATGTCAACATTCAGAACAAGCCCTTTACTTTTTCACCCTCTTCTCATTTGATGGTGAGCAATAACCCTGAAAGTTTTGCAAAGCCAGAACTTCTTTTCAGAGAAGCTTTTCCTGATTCGTCACCGGTGCGATTGTTCTTCCACCATTACAACAAAGGGAATGCACCGTATCGGCTGGTGGTGAACCTGGTCAATCCTTCAAGTCATATCGCCCAAATCCACATCGTTCAAGGTGTTGGAGGTCCGGATCCGCATGAACTGGCTGCTGGAAAATCGGCGGTATTGCGGTTCTTTGTTGCCTCACGTGAACATTTGGGAGAAGTGGTGGAAATCGGTCCAAACAGTTCAGTGCATCTTGCTTCGATCCGTGTTGATCCACGAGAAGCAATTTCAGGTGTGGTGGAACTTACGCCATTAACCAAAGCCACACCAGTTGTTGAAACACGAGTCGAATCGTTGTCGGGTGAAAAAGGGAGCGATGTGCCTGCTGAAGAGGTTGGATACAAGCCCAAAGGGGTTTTCCCAGGGCCTGATATCATGATTGACGCTAAGTATCATGTTGGCGGAGATTACACCTTTGTGACGCTAGGAAAAGAATCTCTTCTGACCGATTTAGACAGTGGTCGAGTTGATTTGGGAAACTACGGAGCACTTTATACGATTCATTTCACGATTCAGAATCCGACATCTTCACCCGCCGTTGTACATATCATGTTTACTCCACAAGCGGGTTGTGCGCACGGATTGTTTGTTTTGAATGGCTATGATCTAATCCAGACACCAGTAGTTCGTCCGTT
>JABDET010000093.1 GCA_013286945.1 Candidatus Melainabacteria bacterium | reverse complement strand
CCTGATGCTTACCCTGAAGGCTGGGGGGGCTGATGTGGCTTTATGTGCATCAAATCCGTTAAGCACACAAGACGATGTGGCGGCTGCTTTGGTGAGCGAAGGGATTCACGTTTACGCCAAAAAAGGGGAAGATACGAAGACTTATCATGATCACCTCGATTATGTTCTTGATTTTGAACCTGAAATCATCATGGATGATGGAGCCGATCTTCACAGCACACTGCACACCAAACGAAAAGAAATGTTGAAAAACATTATTGGTGGAACCGAAGAAACCACCACCGGCTTGATCCGAATTCGAAGCATGGAGCGGGATGGAGCCCTTTTGTACCCGGTCATCGGGGTAAATGATGCCAACACCAAACATCTGTTCGATAACCGTTACGGAACTGGTCAAAGCACCATTGATGGCATCTTGAGAGCAACCAACGTCTTGCTAGCTGGCAAGGCTGTTGTCGTTGCTGGATACGGATGGTGTGGACGCGGAATTGCGATGCGAGCCAAAGGGATGGGTTCAAAAGTCATCGTGACCGAAATCGATCCGTTAAGGGCATTGGAAGCGGTCATGGATGGCTACGATGTCATGACCATGAAAGAGGCATTAAAGGCGGGGGACATTTTTGTAACCGTGACTGGAAATACTCACGTCATTTCCCGTGATCACATGCGCTTAATGAAAGATGGCGCCATCCTTTGTAATTCAGGACATTTTAACGTGGAAATCGACACCGAAGGGTTGGCTGCGATTTCCGTTCGCCGCCGGTTCATTCGAGAGTTCGTGGAAGAATTTACGTTAGACGATGGGAAGCGACTCTTCCTGCTTGGGGAGGGACGGCTCATCAACCTGGCTGCAGCTGAAGGGCATCCCGCCAGCGTGATGGATATGAGTTTTGCGAATCAAGCCTTGTCCACGGAGTTTTTCCTAAAGCTGGACAAGAAGCTTGAGCGGAAGGTCTACAAGGTTCCCGAAGCCATTGATAAGCGAATCGCGAAGATCAAGTTGCTCAGCATGGGAATCAACATTGACACCTTGACAAGCGAACAGGACCATTACTTGACGAGCTGGGAAAGCGGAACTTAAAAAGTCTTCTTGCTATCCACGAGCAAGGTGACAGGTCCGTCGTTCTCGAGCACAACATTCATGTGGGCTTGAAAAATTCCAGTCTTGATGGAGACGTTGCCTTTTTCAAGTTCGGCCACGAAGGCTTCGTAGAGTTCTTTGGCTTTTTCGGGGGGAGCGGCGTCACCGAAATCAGGGCGCGTTCCTTGTCGGCAATTTCCATATAAAGTAAATTGAGAGACGACGAGAATTTCTCCGTTAGCTTCGACAATGGAGCGATTCATTTTCTTTTGGGGGTCAGAGAAAAGCCGTACCGATAAGATTTTTGAAGTGCACCAACGCACATCTTCTGGACCATCTTCTTTGCCTATTCCGATAAAGACCAGGATCCCTTTCCCGATGGAAACCGAAGGCCTGCCTTCGATGTCCACGGAAGCATGGTTAACCCTTTGCAGAACAAGACGCATACCCCGATTTTCCAAACTTGTCCATCAGTTCCTTTCAGCTGGATCTCCTCTTTTGCCGTTTTGTTAAAATTGTAAAGAAACATTTACCCAGGTTAACAAAATGTTAACATCCTCTTAATCACTTGGGCTACTTCTTTTGGTATCATTGAGATGGGGTTTGGGGGGGCTCGATACAGAAGGAACAAGAGGGCTTGGGAGGTGGAGGGTATTTTGATCGAGTTCAGTCGTCGCCGTGCTTGCCTGCCGCACCTTACTCGACGTATTCCGATACTCTCGGCCCTTCTTGTTTTCTTTCTTTTTCAGATGACTTTGACAAGGGCCGCTCCACAAGGTGGAGTCGTCACCTCTGGTAATGCAAGCATCACCTCCGCGGGAACCACCACCACCATCCAACAATTCACCGATAAAGCGATCTTAAACTGGCAATCGTTTGGCATTAACCCGAATGAACTTGTTCGCTTCTTGCAACCGGGTGCTTCCTCCATTGCGTTAAACCGTGTCATCGGAACTGACCCATCGGTTATTCTTGGTGCACTTCGAGCCAATGGAAATGTCTGGCTCATCAATCCAAACGGGATCTTGTTTGGAGCGGGTGCTCAAGTGAATGTGGGTGGATTACTCGCTTCGACCTTAAACATCAAAGATCAAGATTTCTTAAATGGCAAGTATGTGTTTACCCAAGATGTGAATCATGCCCTTTCTTCGATAGTGAACCAAGGAAACATTCAAGCCTTAGACCATGGGTATGTGGTGTTGCTTGCCCCGCTTGTGGATAGCGAAGGCTCAATCATTGCGAATCTCGGCCAAGTGAAATTGGGTGGGGCTACCCAGGCGGTAGTGAACTTTGATAATCAGGGGTATGTGAATTATGTGTTAAACGGGAATACGGTTCCCAAAGATGTGGTGATGAATAATCAAGCACTCACCCCACTCCTAAGCCAAGCGGTCAACAACAAGAACATTGTGGAAGCCGGGAGTGTCACGAGCAATCCGGATGGCACCGTCACCTTAAGCGGAGCGGAAGGATTCGTGATGAACGGTGGGACAATCCAAGCGAACGGTTCAGTCAATCAGAATGCTGGATCCATTACGCTGAATTCAACGCAAGCGACCGTGCTTGCCCCCAACAGTGTGATCCAAGCCAATGGTCAAGGCACAAACTCAAACGGTGGAGACATTCACATTCTTTCGCAAGGGACCACCGTCTTTGCACCACACGCCACACTCGAAGCCAAAGGTGGCGACAGTGGGAACGGCGGGTTTGTTGAGACGAGTGGAACAAAGCATGTGTACCTAAACGGAAATGTGGATACCACCGCAACAGATGGTCAGACAGGAAACTACCTGATCGATCCGACCGACTTGACGATCATTGATAGTCCAGCTGCGTCAGGCGATCAAGATCCCAATCTTCCGGCAATTAACTTTGCGACCGCAGATACAGCGATGGACCAAGTGTCGACTGGTTCACTCGAAGCACAAGCAAGCAACATCGCACTACAAGCCACGAACTCCATTACGATCAACAACATCGTAAGCAATGGCGGAACCATTCCGCTTCTTCCAAATGTCAATCTAACCATGCAGACCCAAACTGGGAATATCAGCTTTGTGAATCCAAACAACACGATTATCGCCAGTGGAACTGGAGCTATTACGATCAAAGCAGGCCAAACGGGAGGAAGTGGAGGACAAGCCATCCTCGGCAACCTCACCACGAATGCGGGGGCTATGACGATTACGGCGGATGGAAACGTGACACTCGGGAATTTGACGGTCGCGGCCACCAACGGCATCCATGTTACCTCGTCCAATGGCTCAGTCATGCCACAAAACAGCAGCATCGTCTGGACTGCTCCCACGATTAACGTGTCTAGCGGAACTGGAATCGGATCAGCTATCCTTCCGATCAACACGGCGACCAGCGGTTCCATAACACTCACCACGAGCCAGAACAACGCCCCAATTTATGCCAACAATACCGGGTCACTCCAAGTAACCGCGTCTGCGTTTGGAACTGGCTCCGACATCACGTTCAGCAATACTGGAGACATTGCGTTTGCCTCGCTGACAACTAAGAACGGCAACGCCAACTTGACCAGCACACTTGGAGGATCTGCAAACTACAATGGAGGCTCCGGGGTCTTAACCGTCAATCTCCCAAACGCACAGTTTCAGTTCAACAGCACAGCAGGAGCAATCCTGAATTCAGGAGCCACCAACAACATCACGGCCCAGTCGCTAACACTAGGAGCTAATACTTCGATCGGGACACTTGCCCAGCCGCTTCTCACCACAACCACTGGGAATCTCGCTCTAACCGGGGGCTCAGGGATATACCTAAACAACACCGGCACCCCGACGGCCCTCACCGCGTTCATACTATTCCCTGTGCCAGTCCAAATCAATGTGTCCGGAGGGTCACTCACCTTTGATTCGGTGACGAGCTCCCTGGTCATGAGTCTTCCTTCGACTGCAGTCACTTTCCATAGTTTATTTGGATCAATCCTGAATTCAGGAGCCACCAACAATATCACGGCTCAGTCGCTAACACTATTCTCTGGCTCTTCGATCGGGGCACTTGCCCAGCCACTTCTCACCACAACCACAGGGAGTCTCACTCTATCCGGCATCTCAGGGATAT
>JABDET010000092.1 GCA_013286945.1 Candidatus Melainabacteria bacterium | reverse complement strand
GCGATGATTCGTTTGAGTGGACTTGAAATTCATCAAGCCATTCGGGTTTGGATCGGGGTGCACATTTCCACCACCGACACGCTTTCTGCAGCACTCTTGGTCATTGGTTCAATGAATTTTCTGTGGTTTTGTGGGCTTCAAGGTTCGGCGATTATCGGAAGTTTTATTACCGGCGTATACGCTCAGCTTGCTTATGACAACATGCAGGCGGCCGCCATGGGCCAGATCCCTCCGCATATCGTAACACTTCCATTATTGAATTTTGCTTTTGTTGGTGGCGCTGGTGCGACGCTGATCCTTCCATTTTTTATGCTTTTCTCAAAATCAAAACGACTTCGAATTCTTGGTACAGCAAGCCTTCCGGTGGTTATTGTGAATGTGAACGAAAGTTTAATTTATTTAATGCCCTTGGTTTTCAATACTTATTTTGCTATCCCATTTCTCCTTGGGCCGTTGTTTACTACGGCCACCACGTATTATGCCATACGATGGGGATGGATTCCTCACTTCTGCTATTATATTCCGGGGATATATTATCTTCCGTCACCGGTGTTGGGGATTGTGGGAACAACTCCGCGGTTTTTTTTCCCTCATTCCGTGCACGGTTTGCACCATTTGGTTGAGTTGATACACGAGAGCGGTTCTTGGAAAACAGGGCTACTCGCTTTAGTGCAGATCTTCATCTTAACGCTGGCTTATTACCCTTTTTACAAAGCTTATGATCGGAAGGAGGCGGCACTTCAGGAATCATGCTTGGACAAATCGCTTCCGACCTAACCCACTTCTGGAACATTCCAAAGAGACTTGTTGATTTCGCCATTGAAGTGGAGAACGCGCTCGAGCTTCAGGAGAAAAAAATTGACAATCGAGCTCAACGCAATTTCCTCAAGGTACTCAGTGGGTTTCGTCAAGCAGGGGTTCGGGAGAGTCATTTGCTTCCATCCCATGGTTATGGTTATTTTGACGAAGGTCGAGAAGTCCTGGATTCCTTGTACGCCTCGGTTTTTGGTGGCGAAGATGCTTTGGTTCGGCATCAGCTTGTCTCGGGCACCCATGCGCTTCGATGTGCTTTGTTTGGCTTGTTGCGACCAGGGGATGTGGTGGCGATGATCCCTGAAATTCCGTATGACACACTCCATCCTCTCTTTGGATTAAGCGAAAACGCGGGCTCGCTTTGTGCATGGGGAGTCAAGGCAGTCGGACTGTCTCTTGCTGGCTTAGAAGAAGCAAAACTTCAACTCCCTGAAAAAACGAAAGTGGTCTTCATCCAACGCTCAAAGGGATATGCGTGGCGAGACTCGATTTCGATCGAGAGATTAGAACGGATCATTCGACGAATCAAGTCGATTCGGTCTGACATTTCGGTGGTGGTGGATAATTGTTATGGGGAGTTTGTGGAGGAAAAGGAACCGTGTGACGTGGGGGCTGATTTAGCGGTGGGCTCCTTAATCAAGAATCCGGGTGGCGGGATGGCACCAACGGGGGGCTATATTGTCGGGAAGTCAGAAGCCGTAGCCAAGGCTTCGGTTGCCTTGACAGCGCCAGGACTTGGAAAGGAAGTTGGCCCAACGTTGGGGATTTCTCGTTCTTTTTTTGTGGGACTCTTCCTTGCTCCTCAGTTTGTGGGAGAGGCTTTGAAAACCAGTCTTTTTTCAGCGCGTCTCTTTGAACGCCTTGGGTATGAGGTGCTCCCTGATTTTCGCCACGAGCGAACTGACATTATTCAGGCCATCCAGCTCGGAAGCCGCGAAAAGGTACTGGCTTTTGCCCGAGGCCTCCAGAGTGCTGGGCCGCTTGAGCAACGAGCAGTCCCCGAGGGGGCACCCATGGCCGGGTACACCGACGAAATTGTCATGGCGGGCGGTACGTTTATTCAGGGGGGAAGCCTCGAGCTGTCGTGTGATGCCCCCCTCCGATCCCCCTACATCGTGTACCTCCAAGGTGGGCTTTCGTCGTTTCACGGCAAACTGGGGGTCCTTTTAGCCGCGAGAGAGGTCGAAGAGAGTCGTGGTGCGGAAAAAAGGAGTCAACCCGCCCGCAAGGAATACTAAAAAGCTATTCCGAGATGAACGTTTATATCCTAGAGAACGCCTTTTTTACACTCCTCCTTTCCTCGATTGAGGTTTTCCCGAAAGAATGCTTGGGACTTCTTGTTGGGAGTAAGGGGCGAGACCGCTATGTCGTCAATCAGTGCGTGGTGTTCCAAACGGCCGAACGAACACGAAATGAAGTCATCTACCCAAGAGATCAAGTTTACAGCAAGATGCAACGCTTCTTAAAAGAATACATGCCCTACTTCAGTGTGCTTGGCGATTTCCATTCCCATCCTTACAACCGCTTAGAGCGTGAAGGGTATAAGCCCAGTGATGGGGACATCGAGCTGATGGAATACGGCAATGTCTACATCATTGTGCAAATCCACAAAAAACGAAAACGGATGATCTGGAATTACAACCCATCGGAGCAAACCATATCCGGAACTATTGGGGATAATTTTATTAAGATGTCAGCCTGGTTACGAAGCAGGGATAACGACGTGAAAGCAGTTCAAGCCAACGTCATCTGCCGTCCTGCGGTGGGCTTACTTGGTATTCCCGAGTGGCTCCCTTCTTGATAACGTTTTTTAATTTGCCCATGAGGTGAAAAATGATCAATCAAGCGGTTAGAAGCAGACTTGCAGAGATGAGTCGCGATCTTGTGAATCAGTTGGCTATCAAGGATTTCAGGCTTCCTTTATGTCAGGAGCCTGAAATAGGAGAGGCAACTCCTCTGTTCATTAAGGGATTCGATGATTTGGGGGGTACGCTTGCCAAGCCGGACAACTTTCGAGAATCATCGGATGAAATTATTCAAGCATGGATTGCAACCAGTGGTCCACTCAAGGAAAAGGAGATTGCCCTAGCTGCAACGGAACAGGATCCAAGCAATCCTTTTGAGAGGGCCCTTTGGAAAGTCTATTATGGCCCAATGACTGCAAGACCTTTCCAGGAAAGCATTCTCGAAATCTTTCGCCCATTTTATGAGACGGTCTTAAGCCGCGTGGGAATTCCATGGTCGAACATCATCGGACATACGATGGATCAATTGCAGGGGGAGAAGCCTTTCGAAGCTCCGGTATCCTTTGAGTCCCTGGGAGACATTCCGTCAAAGGAAGCCATCGATGGGATATACGCCAGGCTTCATCGAGAGTTCGATGAGACGCATCCGGGGAGCCATTGGGGGGTATACGAGGGAAAATCGGATTCGAAGGTCTGCACTTCCTTTGTGAGGGGATTTGATGATTATGGTTTGGTCCTTGCCCGACCACGAGCTTTTGCACAACTTCCCCGAGAGCTTTTTCGCTTGTGGATAGAATCGAGTCAAAGGATTAAAGAGAGCCAGATTGAACACGCAAGAAATGGAGAAGAAGGTTCTTTCGAACAGCGTGGCGTGATTTATGCATGCAGAAGGTTTTACTTGAGTGTTGCGACAGTTCGTGCAATGGCTGAGGAAAAACTGACCGGATAGCAGGCTTCTCGAAATCCCTGACGTGGTTTAGGCCTATCAGGCCAGCGTTTTCAAGGGAATCTTGCGTGAAGAATTGAATGTTTCTTTACAATGTCTGGGCATTCCAAGTGGAAGAATATTCGGGAACGAAAATCTAAAGTCGATTCGGTGAAAGGGAAAGCCTTCACCAAAATCGCGCGGGAAATCATCATGGCCTCTCGCCAAGGGGGCCCAGATCCGGATGTGAACTTTCGCCTTCGCCTTGCTCTCCTTAAAGCCAAAGAAGTCAACATGCCCAAAGACAACATTGAACGGGCCATTGCCAAAGGGAGTGGTCAGGGTGGGGAAGAGCAACTGGAAGAAATGCACTACGAAGGCTATGGCCCCGGGGGCGTGGCGGTCTTGATGGAAATCGCCACCGACAATCGGAACCGAACCGCTCCTGACATTCGAAACCTCTTTTCGAAGCATGGGGGAAACTTGGGGGAATCGGGTTGTGTGGCTTGGATGTTTGAGAAAAAGGGACTCTTCACGTTCGACGCAGGGCAAGTCAATGAAAACGAGTTGCTAGACGCTGCTTTGGAGGTTGGAGCGCTCGATGTTCGACAAGATGGGAAAAACTTAGACGTTTACACCACGCCACAAAACTTTGAAGAGGTCAAGAAAAATCTCGAATCAAAGGGTTTTAAGCCCGCGAGTTTTGAAATCACCATGCTTCCTCAGTCCACGGTTCCAGTTAATCGTCAATCCGCCGGCCAATTACTCAAACTCTTGAATGCGCTGGAAGAACACGATGATGTGCAGAAAGTTTACGCTAACTTTGAAATGGACGAAAGCCTTTTAGAAGAGTTT
>JABDET010000091.1 GCA_013286945.1 Candidatus Melainabacteria bacterium | reverse complement strand
AAGAAGTGGGTGAGCAACATTTTCTCGATCTCGAACGGGAAACATTTTTAAGTTTGTGTGGAGAAAAGAAAACCCAAGATCGGATGCAGCATCTCTTGAAAACAGGGAAGCCGTTAAGGAACTAGGGAAGATGTGGAGGAGGAGCCAAGCATGCCAGCAAGTGTGAAGGTGTCAGGTGGAAGTTTTCTCATTCAAGCAACAGAGCCGGAGAGTCTCTTTACCCCGGAAGATTTTTCCGAAGAACATCGGATGATTGCGAAAACAGCAGCCGATTTTGTTTCACGCGAAGTGATCCCGAAGATCGAAGAGATCGAAGTCCAGAACTGGGATGTCACCTTAGGACTTATGCGAAAAGCTGGAGAGCTTGGTCTTCTATCCATTGACATCCCGGAAGAGTATGGAGGATTAAGCCTTGACAAGACAAGTTCGATGCTGGTGGCAGAGAAACTTGGGCGATCGGGGTCCTTTGCGGCCACTCATGGCGATCACACCGGAATTGGTACTCTCCCCATCATTTATTTTGGGACAGAACAACAGAAGAAACGACTCTTGCCCAAATTTGCAACAGGAGAGCTCTTGTCATCCTACTCTTTAACCGAGCCGACCGCAGGGTCAGATGCGCTTTCCGTCCGCGCTATCGCCAAATTGAGTCCAGATAAAAAGTCATACATTCTGAATGGTTCTAAGAATTTTCTCACCAATGGTGGGATTGCCGATATTTACATTATATTCGCGAAGATTGACGGAGAGCATTTTACAGCCTTCATCATTGAGAAAGGGACACCGGGGGTCTCTCTCGGGAAAGAAGAAAAAAAGATGGGGATTAAAGGTTCTTCAACCCGTTCACTCTTTCTTGAGAATGTGAGCATTCCGGTTGAAAATGTCTTGGGAGAAATTGGGAAAGGGCACAAGATTGCCTTTAATATTCTAAACATTGGACGATTCAAGCTCGGTTCATTTACCATCGGAGCGGCCAAAGGCGTAATCACCGAGGCCGTTCGCTACGCAAAACAGAGAAAGCAATTTGGAAAATCAATTTCCGATTTTGGACTGATCAAGCACAAGCTGGGCGAGATGGCCATCCGAACTTTTGTGGGGGAAAGCATGGTTTATCGGACCTCGGGCTTGATTGATGGAGTTCTCATGCATGTGGATAAGAACAGCTCAACCGCGGCTGCGGAAACCTTAAAGGGGATTGAGGAATATGCGGTCGAGTGCTCCATCCTCAAGGTGTATGGCTCGGAAGCGCTTGATTATGTGGTGGATGAAGCGGTCCAGATTTTTGGTGGCTATGGGTTCATGGAAGAATATCCGGTGGCCCGCCCTTATCGCGATTCGCGAATCAATCGAATCTTTGAAGGGACCAATGAAATTAATCGGCTGTTGACTACCGGAATGCTTTTGAAGCGCGCCATGAAGGGAGAGCTTCCTTTGTTAGCGGAAGCAAAAAAGCTCATGGCTGAAATCACGGATAACAAAGTAGCCGAAGAAGAAAAGTCTGGGCTCTTAGCAGAGGAAACCAAAGGGGTAAGTGCTGCGAAAAAGGTAGCACTCTTTGCGGCAGGATTGGCCACTCAAAAGTATCTGACCAAGCTTGAAGAGGAACAAGAAGTGATGGCCCACATCAGTGACATCATTCTTGAGATTTATGCCATGGAAAGCGTCCTCTTAAGAGTAAAAAAGATGCATGCGCGAAACGAGAAACAGAACGAAATTTATGCGACGATCGTGCAAGCTTTTGTTAGTGAGGCAATTGCACGTGTGGAAGCCCATGGGAAAGCCATTTTGGCGGCAGTTGCGGAAGGAGACATGCTTCGTGTCTACCTTTTGGCTTTACGAAAGCTGTTGAAAGGGACCCCTCAAAACACGATTCCACTTCGCCGAAGAATCGCGGAGTTTCTAACAGACAAAGAGGAATATTGTTTGTAACATGAGCTGGAACGTCTTTGTTACTCGCCGTATCCCAGAACCTGGTCTCGAACTGCTGCGAAACGAATGTCAGATTGAAGTGAACCCCCACGATCGCGTCCTGACTCGTGAGGAGCTTCTCGGGTTTGTCAAAGGGAGGTCAGGTCTTCTGACCTTGCTGACGGATAAGATCGACTCTGCTGTGATGGATGCAACCGGTTCCCAGCTCAAAGTGATTAGCAATTATGCGGTTGGCTATGACAACATCGATCTCAAAGAAGCCAAGAGCCGGGGAATCGTGGTGACCAACACTCCGGGTGTTTTAACCGAGACCACCGCTGACTTAACTTGGGCGCTTATCATGGCTATTGCGCGTCGGATTGTGGAGGGGGATGCTTTTACCCGAGCTGGGAAATACAAAGCTTGGGATCCTCTTCTTCTTTTAGGCGGCGATATATTTGGCAAAACCTTGGGGTTCATCGGGTTTGGACGAATTGGGCAGGCCGTTGCACGACGGGCTAAAGGATTCAACATGAAACTCTTGGTTTATCATCCGAAAAAATCAGGGGTTGTGCCAGACTTTGATGCTCGATATGTGTCCCTTTCAGATTTGCTCAAGGAAAGTGATTTTGTTTCAATTCATGCTCCTTTGACCCAAGAAACACGACATCTCATCGGGGGGAAAGAGCTTCGCTCCATGAAATCAACAGCTTACCTGACTAATACAGCTCGTGGTCCAATCGTTGATGAGGCCGCTTTGGCTAAAGCCTTGAAAGATAAGTGGATCGCAGGTGCAGCCTTGGATGTTTATGAGGAAGAACCGAAGATTCATCCTGGACTGCTTGACTTGTCCAATGTGATTCTTGCTCCTCACATCGGAAGTGCTTCTTTAGAGACTCGAACCAAGATGGCGCTTATTGCAGCTGAAAACTTGTTAGCAGTGCTCAAAGGAAAAGAGCCACTGCACCGGGTGAACTAGGCCGACCGTTTCCGTGACTCAATGTGGCGCAGAGGGCTTTGCGGACCTGGTAGGAATCGGGGATCTTTTGTGAGTCCATATTCTGCTGGAGCTACCTGGAAGAACCGCCGATCAAGACTTAGTACGGCTCGTAAAGCTGTGATTGGAAATCTGAGCCTCGGCATGAACGTGGCGATGCCCTCTAACAGCTCAGTGGCATTCATGGTGATCTTGTCTTTGCCAAAGAGCTTAACGCAAAGGCTTGCTACTGACTGGAAGGATCGGCGTGTCCTTTGTGAAGCCTTTTGAATGGTATAGTATCCCCGAGTCACCCGAACGAAACTTGGGTCGCGCGACATCGCTTGGAGGACTAGTTTCGCTGAGTCGTTTGTTTCGGGCCGAACTTCCATAACTTTTGATCGAAGCTGGGGAAGTGATGCAATCCCGAAGTTTTCCAAGATTGATTGTCTGCAAAGTTCTGCGATTGATGGTTTTTCTTGAAATGGCGCGACAGGATTTTCTATCTTTTGGAGACGGTAAAGCTCATGACCCTCTCGAACAATTCGTGACTCTTTTTGGATGGCTAGAGAGATCGAGGCGCGAACATTTTTAAGGTCCGGTCTAATGGTTTTGACCTTTTCTTTCAGTTGTGCGTAAGAAGCATTTCCCCCATTATCTTTCAAGCACTGGAGGAGAATCTCGTTGACTTGAGGTGGTGCTTGATAAGGCTTGGCAGGGTTTGCGAGATCCTGGAGCTTGTAATGACCAGGGGCAATTCGAACAATACTGGGATTTTCGCGCACAAATTCCGACACCGCTGTTTCTGGATGTTTCAGTTTAGGCTTATTCTCTCGTTTTTTTGAACATCCTCAAGAGTTTGTTATAGCCCGCGACATCAAAACTTTTGATAGCTCCAACCTTTCAAAAGTAGCAGCGGACATTAAGGCAACACTTGATTCTTCACATCTAAACAGCCTGAGGGAACTCTACAATCAAACGATTGAACAAGCGGCCGAGGTGGCTCGTCGGATCATTTCCGAAGCTCTCGTGATGGGAACCCCTTCGCTAGAAATTCCTCAATGGGATAAGGCGCAAACAATCTACACCTTCTGCGCAGAGGCCACAAAAACGATTGGAGGAATGGTAACAGAAGAAGTTCTTACTCGACTGCTCACGCAAGCCAATCCTGATTTTTTGTCAGAAGCGTCTGTCGCTGCAGGGCAAGTTTTGGCAAGTGATCTCCGTTTTGATGAGGTTGTCCCAGAAATTTACTCCCTAATACCCCCGTGGGGATAAAAAACATTGGCATTTTCGACACAAATTCTTGACCGGTTATCCACAAGGGGACCTGGTCAAGATGGAGTATTGTAACATGACTCCATGGCTCTCCGTCAAATAATCCCATCTCTAGCGGTGGCAGCGATTCTTCCGCCAGGCTCTCTTCCATGGCCTGATCAACCGATTCCAAACAAGAGCGAACGAGCTCTTCATGACACCAGTAGCTCGCTCATTGAAGTTAAGCCTGATCGAGTTGAGGTGGCTATTCCCTCGAAGCGCTCTGTCGCCTCCATCTGTGCCGAATTTATCCAGCGGAATGGGAATGCCTCATTTACAAACCTACGAACTGCAGTCGCCATAGCCAGGCCAGATCTGAAAGATGCGAAAGCTTCGGTCTCAATGGTTTTACAACGTAA
>JABDET010000090.1:1526-4927 GCA_013286945.1 Candidatus Melainabacteria bacterium | reverse complement strand
GCTGGGTGACGGAAAGTTCATCAAAAGTTTACAAATGGCTGCTTGTATGAGCTAGATGCATTATCCAATGGGAGGGATTAATTTAGTATCGCAAGGAAACAGAGACTTTCCAAAATTACTAAGGGAGTGATGAGCCATGGATCCTATTCGACCAGGTGATGCGACAAGATCGCCGAGTGCAGCGAAACCCGCAGAGACCGTTTCACAAGCATCTAAGCCTGAACGTCGTGGAGATGGATTCGATTTTGGAGCACTGGCGCGAGAATTCAATGCGCGCGACCTGCAAGCTGTGGCTGGTGCTTCGCAGAAGAAAGCCGAAAGCAAGATAATCAAATCGCCCAATAGAGAAGAGCCTGGGAAACAAGATAAATTAAATGCAGCTTTCATCGAAGCAGTCAAAAGCGGCAATTGCGACGAAGCTAGAGCCTTTCTTCGCCAAGGGGGAGAAGAGGATGCCTGGGGGCAAATACCAGGTTTCCTTGGTTTACCAGAATGGGCCTCGGCGGAACAGATTGCGACAAAAAATAGCGATCGATCCATGCTTGCCGTGATACACGAACAACAAGATACAAATCGAGATTTCTTGACAGCCGTGAAGAAAGGGGACCTGGAAGGGGCAACAGCAGCTCTTGAAAATGGTGCACACCCGGATGCGCGAGATGACAACTGGAAAACAGGATTGATGTTGGCCATGTGGACGGGCAAGGACGGGAATTTGGCTATGGCGGAACTTTTGGCTCCGATCTCGGACACGAATGCAAAAGTTTATAGCGCTCGCCCGAGAAATCTGAGCAATGCGACGTCGTTTTGTGTGTCCGCTGAATTGCCAACGATTTATTTTGCTTTAGCCAATGATACGCTCCAGACTGGAGCTGAGGTTGGGGCCAAGTCAGATGCTACGGCCACACAAATGATGAAGCTTCTCATAGCCAATGGCGCCAATGTGAATGCTCCTTTGAGCCGAGGCACTCGTGATACGGTTACCCACACGGCAGGCACCGGTGGCTCTCATTTTAACGGGACTTATTCTTACTTAAGGAGCGTAGGCGGCGTACACGAAGCTCCCAAAGATTACTGACTTTTCAGTGAGTAGCAAATGCTGAGTGCCGCCATGGCGGCCGTTTCAGCCCGAAGCGTTTGCGTGCCGAGCGACACCACAGGTATTTCGCGCGAACGGACAAGGCGAACTTCTTCGTCGGAGAATCCCCCTTCGGGTCCGATGAAGAGTGAAAGTTCCGAAGCCTGTGCTATTTCTCCCATCAAGGATTGAAGTGGCGTGGCTTCTCCCTCATAAAAGAGAATTCGCTTACCTCTTGCTTTCTCTACTGCTTCATTGAAAGATTGAGGATTGAGAATCTGTGGCAGAAAGCCTCTGCCAGATTGTTCGCACGCACTCTGGACAATGTTTTCCCATCGCTCTTTTTTCTTATCGAAGTTTTGGGTAACATCCACTTCCACAAACTTTGTCAGGAGAGGGACGATCGCAGCAACACCAAGCTCAGTCGCTTTTTCCAAGAGCCATTCCCATCGTTCTTTCTTGATGGGGGCTTGATACAAGAAGATTTTTGGATGCACCTCGGGAAGGCCTGGAGAGGTTTTTTCGATGAGTGCGGCATACGTTTGATTTTCTGTCACGATAACCGTTTCGTATTCGATTCCGGTACCATCAAAGAGAATCAGCCGATCCCCTTCACGAAGACGCAGTGTCTTCATCGCGTGTTGTTGCACCCAAGGAGTGAGTGTGGCTTTGTTGTCGTGGAATTGCTCTTTTGGCAGATAGAACCGCGGAATCTTGGCCATAACTAAGTATGCAACTCTAATCGGAGGCAAACCCACTCTTTCCTCGACTCGAAGGCAAGGACGACAGCTTTCAGCCTTTTGTATTCTCGGATGAGCCATGGGGCTTTCTCTCGTGTGATTCCTGAAAGAATCAGAACACCACCTGGCTTTAGTGCAGACAGGATCGAAGGGGCCAATTCCACGAGAGGCTCGGCTAGAATGTTTGAAACAATTCCGTCAAACTTGCGAGCCCTGGGAGGACGAGTTCGTTCTAATAACTTGATTTTTCCAGTCAGGTGATTTTTTTCTCTGTTGGCTTTGGCATAGTGCAAGGCGATGGGGTCCTCATCCATGGCCAGGACCTCTTTCGCCCCTAACTTGGTAGCGGCGATGGCCAGGATTCCGGATCCAGTTCCGAGATCAAGCCATCGATCTCCAGGTTGCACATTTTTTTCAAGAGCCAGCAAACACATTTGCGTGGTTGGGTGATCCCCATTGCCAAAAGCCATTCCAGGGTTAAGGCGAACCTTGATCCGTTTTTCGTTTTTATCGGGTTTCATCCATGACGGAAGGACGAGAAGTCGCTTTCCTACCTGAATCGGCTTAAAAAAAGCCTTCCAACTTTTTTCCCATTTCTCTGTTTTCACTTTTTGTTCCCTTATCTTTCCCGAAAGGAGGGGGGACAAGAATCGGATGATTTCTGGAGTTTCAGTATCCAAAGCCCAAACTTTAAACTCGATCCGTTTCCCATGGTTGACTTCTTCCCATCCGCGAGAGTGCAGAGAGGCCAAAGCGAATTGAATCTGCTCCGCCTCCGGTGCACTCACGATAAATCGAAGCTCCTTCCATCGCAAGGGGATCAATATTCACCTCCGAAAGAACGGAGGCCGTCTTTGATTGCTTTTTTCGGAAACAAGAGCTCGAGCATGAGTGAGCCGTCATTGTCAGGGCGGCCTTCTTCATATTTTGGAATAAGATTAACCCAGAGCTGATCCAAATAAAACAAGAGGAGAGGAACCTCTACCCACCGATTTCCACGTGAAAGATAGAAAAGCGTTATAAAAAATAGAAGTTCGAAACCACTCCCCCCGGCCAAAAAACAAAATTGTCGCCAGCGCGTGAAGCTTCGAGGGGTAAATCGAAGAAGGGTTCTTCCCCCTCTTGGAAACTTCCCAATTCGGAGTGTGATTTTTCTTAATTTGAGGGTCGCGTACGGAAACTGACCTATTTCCAGGCCATTGACTGGAAATCCGAGGATCCATCCAACCACCCAATGTCCCACCTCATGAAGTACGATCAAAAAGTAAAATGAGAACCATAAGGCCATCGCTATCAGGAAAGGAAGTGGGATGAGAAGAAGTATTTTCATGTTGCTGCGCAGGAGGGCTTGGACCACTGAGATGATCACAAGAAAGCCCCAGACGACCAAGAGAGCGCGCTTCAGCCAGCGAAAGTGGTGGGTTCTAGCCTTGAGATAGGGCATCCTTAACGCGACCAATGAATCCTTTTTCACCGTTAAACTTGATCCCTGAAAGGCGCGCAAATTCTTGAAGAAGCTGTTTTTGTTTCTCGTTTAGTTTCTTTGGAACGGTGACATCAACGATGACGATCTGATCGCCGCG
>JABDET010000090.1:0-1516 GCA_013286945.1 Candidatus Melainabacteria bacterium | reverse complement strand
GTCCCATTCAAAGCAGGCATCCCCTTTCCTCTTAAGTGGAGCTTGGTTCCACTCTTGGTTCCTGGCGGGATGTGAAGCCTTTCGGTTCCAGACAATGTCGGGACTTCGAGTTCATTACCAAGAACGGCTTCAGGGTAGGAAATGGAGAGCGGGTACAGGATGTGGAGCCCGTCTCTCTTAAACTGGGGATGAGGTTTGACGTGGATGAACACATAAAGATCGCCCGGAATGTCGCCCCGATATCCTGCCGCTCCTTCACCAGTCAGTCGAATTCGATTTCCGTGATCAACGCCAGCTGGGATATCAATGCTGATGGTTCGCTCGGCCACCACCGAACCATTGCCGCGGCATCCCTTGCAAGGATTCTTGAGGATTTGTCCATGGCCATGGCACTTTGGGCAAAGGGTAGTGCGAACGATTCTTCCGAAAAGCGATTGTTGAACTTCGCGAACTTGGCCGGCTCCTCGACACGTGGAGCAAGACTCAAGACCATCGGATTCTGCTCCGCGTCCTCGACAAGTCTTGCACACCGATGGGGCCTCAAACGTAATCTCCTGGCTAACACCCGTGAATGCTTCCTCAAGTGTAAGCTCGACGTCGTGGCGTAGGTCTTCACCTCTTCCGCCACCCCTTCGACCTTCTCGTCCTCCGCCGAAAAAAGTTCCAAGGAGATCATCAAAGACATCAAACCCCGATGAAAAATCAAAACTAAAACCACCAGCGCCTCCAGAAGAGTCAAAGGCTGCATGGCCGTGACGGTCATATTGGGATCGTTTTTCTGGGTTTGACAAAACGGCAAAAGCTTCGTTAATTTCCTTGAACTTCTGCTCGGCTTTCGAGGATTTGTCTTCCGCAACATCCGGGTGATGTTGGCGGGCTAGATTTCGATAAGCACGTTTAATCTCATCCTGATCGGCGTTTCGAGAAATTCCGAGGACTTCGTAGTAATCTCTTTTTTCACTCACCTTGGATTCGATCACCTCAGGTTAGCTAGCTTGTTCATGACGCTCACCAAGCTAGAGGGGGGAAGATACCCTTCGAAACGCTTCATTTTCCCTGTCGAGGGCTCCATAAAAACCAACGTAGGAAGCCCATCCACTTGAAATTCCTGCGCGAGTTTTTTCTCTTTGTCCACGTTAACTTTTGTACAGATGAACTCCTCCGAAAGCTTCACGACTTTAGGATCCTGATAGCTCACCGCATCCATTTGCTTGCAATAGCTGCACCAGTCAGCATAGAAGTCCACAAAAACCATCCGATGTTTCGCCTTGGCTTCAAGAAGAGAGCTCTCGAGTGAGCGCTCCCAGTGGATGCCATCCGTGGGGGGACGATTATTTTTTGTAAAGCTGAAGTGAATTCCCGAAGAAAAAAAAGCTCCTACGGAAAAAGTGATCAGGATCAGGGTAAGCAACGTCCAAGATTTCATAGCGGAGGCATCACGATTTTTGTTTTTTAAACCAGTCAAAGATTTCCTCTTCAGCCGGATCCTCAAGCGACACGCTTTTCTCTTCCTCGC
>JABDET010000089.1:860-5050 GCA_013286945.1 Candidatus Melainabacteria bacterium | reverse complement strand
TTTTGCTGAAACACATCGATTCTTCCTCGATCAATGGAGAGCTTACAAACAGCAGGCTTCCGGCCAAGATTTGTTAAATCTTTCTCCAGAAGCATTCTCGCGGCACTTGAAAAGAGGAGCTGGCCCGCTCCTCGAAGCAAAAATAATGGCTATTTTCTCCGCTTACAAATAGTCTCCATAACTTTTTCTAGCTCACGCTTTCAGCACTGTATCGCGCAATCAGACCTGTCCGCACGGCATAGCGATAAATGCGTGTGAAGAACCAGGATGCAAGCAGGATATAGATGACGGCAAGACATCCACTCCACAGAAGTGTCATCCACGATGCAGCGCCTCCGGACACTATGGCCCGCATTCCCTCAAACACATACGAAGGTGGCAACAAGTGGGAGAGATATTGCATCCACCATGGAAGCATCGAGAGTGGATAGAAAACGCCGACAAACGGGGAGATGACTGCCGGGATTGGCCAGATGAACCACTCGGCGGCTGGCCCGAGACGAAGGACCACCGCACTGGCGAAGATTCCAAGCGCGATTCCAAAAAGAAAAAGGACGAGAAGAAACGGGACAATCGTGAGGCCGTAAACTAAAAATGAGAGGCCAAAGAGCGTGGAGGCCAAGACAACCATCGCGACAAGTCCGATGATGCTCGTTCCAATACTCCACAAAACAAGTCCACTGACGTATTCCGAAATGGTAATGGGGGTCGCGAAGATGTTAAGAAAATTGCGCGACCACACATCCTCGAAGAATCCCGTCGTAACCCCGTACATCACGCGGGCGAAGAAGTCCCACAGGAGAACAGCTCCAAGAAGCATTGGAACAAAAGGAGCACCAGTTGAGATCGTCGTCAGATATTTCGTGATGAATCCCCACAATACGATGTCGATGGCTGTCCACAAGAACAACGGCAACACGCGTGAGAAGCTGCCGCGTGTAAGATAGAACTGGCGAAGCATGACGGCTGCGGTCCGATTGGTTACCATGACGACTATCCCATCTCCAACGACAACGGTTCTCGCGCAACCGTGATGAAGAGCTCTTCAAGTGTTTTTTTCCCGTGTTCACGTGGCAGCATTTTCGGATCCCCTTCAAGCAAGATTTTTCCTCGTGAGAGAAAGAGAACCCGATGGCAAACCTCTTCAACCTCGACCATGTTGTGCGAAGTCCAGAGCACGCCTGTTTCCCCGTCTGCGGCTAACTCACGGATCTTTGTGCGAATATCGCGTGCTGTTGCCGGATCGAGAGAGGCTGTTGGTTCATCAAGTAAAAGTAGATTGGGTTGATTGAGTAACGCCTTGGCAAGGCTAACGCGCGTTTGTTCTCCTGAAGAAAGCACCCCGCACTTCACATTTTGAAAGCTTTCAAGCGCCAACGATTTAAGCAACACTTGGATTCGTTTGGATAGATCCTTAACCCCATAGAGAAGCCCGAAGACACGAAGATTTTGAGCCACCGTCAAATTTCCCGGGAGTGGAGCGTAAACAGCGGCGAAGTTCGTTCGTTCAAGTGCTTGGGAGCGGTGGGTGGCGATGTCTATCCCTTCGATTTGAATGGTACCCGAGTCGGGCTCTAGAACGCTGAGAATCATGTTGATGGTTGTGGTCTTGCCGGCACCATTCGGTCCTAAGAGGCCGACGATTTCATTGTGGTTTACGTCGAACGAAATTCCGTCCACAGCGACGGTTTTGCCGTAAACTTTCCGCACTTCTCTAACCGAAAGAGTTGTTGACACAATGGTGAGCTCAGGTTCCTCAGCTACAGGTGAAGTCCCTTTTGTTGTTGCAGGACTTCGCTCCATCTTGGAGGGATGTTTGAACCTGGAAGCTTCCATCGCAGAATTTTTAGCTTAACCGTATCAATATGTGGGAAGATCGATTTCGAAACCCGATCATGAGGATTTTTCCGTACGAATTTCATCTTCTTAATGGTATAACGAAATAGCAAGTGTTTTCACCAAGGAAGTAAATCCCCATCTTGCCTCATCGCGGAGAATTTTTCTTCGAGACCTTGATGGCTAAAGGGCTTTTCTAATCGGGGTGTGTCCCCATTGAATAAAAAATTTGGAGCCGGGAAGGGGACTTGAACCCCTGACCTGCTCATTACGAGTGAGCTGCTCTACCACTGAGCTATCCCGGCCGAACGTCCTTAACAAGAATTTACAAAATTCGGGATGATTCCTTCAGACGGGATGAATAGTTCAGTTCACTCGAAGTAAATCCAAGTGAACCATGGCCGATTAGGCAACATGAGAAAACGCTGATTGGACCTGTTTTTTGACAATGACTCATAATATTAACAATTAGTTAATGGATCGTTAACAAGATTTTAACAAATTTTACATTTTGGCATGCTATGATCTTAGCAAGTGGAAATGCTATCAAGCAGGTCTACTTGGGTGCTAAGGGGGCTTGGGTCTACTACCAAAGATCAACAAAAATCCCGAATGATTTCATGAGTTTAATTTGTAAAGAAAGTTTCGCGCTAGACCGAGTCCTATGGGGGCATAATGAGGATAAGGGCGGCGAATCAAGGCACGGGGAGGTGGGTCGGAGTCAGGGTAGGAGTGGGATACGAAGAAATCACCCTTCAAAAGTGAAAGGGGAGGAACAACATGAGAAAATTTAGTGGAATTTTGTTAACGCTCAGTTTAATGCTGATGTTGGTAGGTCCACTTTCTAAGGCTGAAGCAAGAGCTCATATTTATCTTTACTCGATCCTACAAAATAGCAGAACTGGGGAAACCGCTGTTGCGATGGCTTACGTCAACAGTGGATTCTCATACGCTTATATTCTTAAATACCCTAAAGGCGCCGGTGCGAGCATGTGGTTTGGCATGGTTCCTGTGCAGCCGAATGCGGGTGACCTTGCGAATGGTTTTAGTGCAACACTGCCACAGCTTCTTCCAAGCGCAGGACCGAGCACCTCTTTTAATGTGACCATCAACGGCACGGCCGGCAATGGTTCTGCGACAATCAACGATGCACAGTACGACAAAATATTCTACAAGAATGTTTTTTAATTGTAAATAATGCATTGCTAGGCCTAAGCGAGTGCTTAGGCCTAGCTTTTTTCTTCCATGTCTATCGAGAGGATTACCTCGATCTTTTTGGCTCTGAGTGCAGGAAAGCATTACGCCGAAAAGAATTTAGCGAGGGAATACTAACGGGGAACGGGTTATGGAGAGCCAGACCGAGACGAAGTACACGTTTTCATCAAAGCTGTTAACACTTCCTTTTGCAAAAATATTTCAAGTAATTCGCACTTCTGACCAGGAAAAGCTTTGCCTTATTGAGTTAGATGAAAGCCTGACTCCGATCGGCATCCAGGAAGAAATCGGTTGTTGGCTTGAGGATCAAGAATTGTTTCCTTCGGTTTCAGAAACTTGGAAGACTGGCGGAATGCGGTCAATCGTTTTTCCCGAATTCGAATGGATTTCCGTCGAAAAGGTTCCCCGAGGAGCCGAGACATCTGCGGCTCGAGAAGAAACGGCGATACAGATTTTTCCCCACTTGATGAAAATTTTCGAAAGGCTTTCCAAATCCCAAATGCAATTGGAGAGCCCCCAAAACTTGATCCGACGAATTTACTCTGCACGCGGGGGAGAAATCAAGTTTCTACCGGTTCTTTTACATTCATTGTTTCAAAAGAATGAGCCACCTCCAGAACCACTCAAGAAAGCCTTAGTTCACCTTCCTCCTCAAGCTTATGTCAAGCCACTTGTAGCAATCTTTTGCTACCTCTTGACCGAGTCTTGGCCAGAAAATGAAGGGCTTCCTCTTCAGGCTCGATCCGTTATTCGGGATGAAACTGCTCAGTTTTTCGACAAGGCGTTTCTTGGAAGTCCGAGTTTCAATGGACTGGAAGATTTTTTCGAACCTCTTAGAAAAGAAGTGAAGCCAAAAACGGTCAGTGAAGAGAAACCGATCGAGCCCCCAAAAAGCTTGCTGGAGGAAGCCACTACGGCGCCAAGAAAGACGGCCCCCGTAGCGAAATCGGTAAAGCAACGTAAAAAGAGTCGCATGCCTCGTTTCTTTTACGGAAGACCGAGCACTCAAAAACTTTCCGTGGTCCTTCATCAGCTTGGGCTTATGGTCAAGGTTGGGATTCCCTTGATTCGTGGATTTCAAATCCTCTCCATCCAAGAAGAGCACCCGAAGCTAAAGAAGGCATTTAAACAAATAGAGG
>JABDET010000089.1:0-850 GCA_013286945.1 Candidatus Melainabacteria bacterium | reverse complement strand
GTCTTCGAAAAGGAAAGAGTCTCTCAGAGGCTTGCCAGCCGTACCCCGATTTTTTTCCGGAAAGCATCACCATGCTAATTCGGATCGGAGAAGAGAGCGGAGCCTTAGAGGAACGTCTTCTTGCGGGGGGTGAGCTCCTTTTCCGTCAGCATCAACTCTCGGCCCATTGGAAAGAAGCCCTGACGGGGCCCATCATCACGAGTGTCTCCTTCATCGTATTTCTCATTGGGGTCGTCAAGTTTGTTCTTCCTCAATTTTTGTCGCTTTATTCCGGTTTTCCCGTTCGCCTCAGTTTTTTTTCAAGCAGCCTATTCGCTCTTGTTCGCATCATCAATCATCCTTTGTTTTTTCTCCCCTTTTTGCCTGCGTTGTATTTCATTTACCGTTTCCGGCGAAAATTACGGGAGAATTTGTTTTCGTGGAGCCTGCAGAACCGATGGTTGAAAAAGCTTGCTGGGAAAATGCTGGCCGCCCGTTTTTCGGAATCGGTAGCCTTGCTTTACCGGAGCGGGGTAACCCTTCCTACGGCCCTTGAAGTCCTTGCTAATTCCTCTTGGCCTCGCGCCCACGCCAACGATCTGAAGAAATCACTCTTTGCTTTACGTAAAGGAGTACCCTTAACGGAAGCCATTTTGAAGGTCCCGTATTTTCCTTCGGTGATTTCTCAAATGCTGGCCATCGGGGACTCAACCGGTAAACTGGATATTCTCCTTCTTGCTACCGCAAAATATATGGAAGAAGACTGCCGGTATGCTGTATTGAAAGCGGCAGCCATACTGGAACCTGTGGCTTTGCTGTTGATTGGGGTCATCATGACCGTCATTTTTATCGGATTGCTTCTTCCCATTTA
>JABDET010000088.1 GCA_013286945.1 Candidatus Melainabacteria bacterium | reverse complement strand
CCACCACGGCGGCCACATCGGATATTCCGCGTACCAAACCTGCGCTTTCGCTTGCCAACTGTTCAGCTGCGGATGAAATGTTCTGGATTTGTGTGTTGGTGGCTTTAATGACCTCGAGAATTTCTTTCAATGCTCGGCCAGCATCAAGCGCAATGTGCGATCCCTCTTCCGCTTCGCGTCTCCCTTCTTCCATGGCTTGAACGGCTTCTTGAGTCCCTCTTTGAATGCTCGAGATCAAACGAGCGATTTCTTTGGTGGCCTTTTGCGAACGCTCCGCAAGCTTCCTCACCTCATCGGCCACCACCGCAAATCCACGACCATGTTCTCCGGCCCGAGCGGCTTCAATGGCGGCATTTAAGGCCAAAAGATTGGTCTGATCAGCGATTTCGTCGATGACCTCTACAATTTCACCAATCATTTCGGAACTCTGTCCTAAGGATCTCATTTTTTCTGCGGTTCCAAAAACCGTGCCCTTAATACGCTCCATCCCCTCGATGGTCTTGCCTACGGCTTCTTCCCCTTTCTTGGCTGCTTCCGCCGTTTTGGTGGAGACCAAGGAAAGATTGATTGCTTCTTTGGCAACGGATTCGATGGCCGTGCTCATTTTATCGGTGGATCGACTGGTATCATCCACCGACTTCGCTTGCTCTTGAGCCCCTTTTGCGATTTGATCAATCGACAAAACAAGTTGTTGGAAAAGGGCATTCACTTCTTTGACGAGCTGATCTTGCTGGGACGTTCCCTCTGCCAACCTCTCGGCTGCCTGATAAGACTCTTGGAAAGAGCTGCTCACGGTCCCGAGGGCTGTGGTGAGAGAAAAAACGGAGGGAACAAGCTCTTCCATAATGTTCATGTGATGGAGCAATACTTGCTCTAAATTAAGGTTCTTCCGTTTTTCTTGTTCGAGAGCATGCTCCAAGAGCTCAACTTCTGTTCTTGCTTTCGGCTTTTTCGGAACCACCCGATTTTTTCTCACTTTTTGAACTGCCATAATGGCTTTCCCCTCCACAGGATGGACTCAACCTGTATTATATTACACCTTCCAGAAGTCGGTAAGGTCCGATCGTCCCTCCCCCATGGGCCAAAAGGCCCATTTGCTCCCTTTGGGACATCTACGGAAAACAGCAGGTTCTGTGGCCTGCTGTGGCAAAAGAATCCATTCCTACAAACAATGCCACCTACCCCTTTGGACGACATCAAGAGCATGTTTGCCAGCATCAGCCCGACCTATGATCGGCTTAATGCTTGGTTTTCTCTTGGCTTGGACCGCTCTTGGAGGCAAGAAATCCGAAAGGCTCTCCCGTTTCGCGGGGGTGAAATCCTGGACTGCTGCACCGGCACTGGCGAACTCGCGCTCCTTTTGGCATCAAAAGGTTATCATGTCACTGGAATTGATGTGTGCGAACCGATGCTGGCTCAAGCACGAAAGAAAGTACCGCAAGGGACTCCCTTGGAATTTGTCGAAGCAGACGTGTACAAACTTCCTTTCCCAGACAGGAGTTTTCATGCCGTGACCAATGCATTTTCGCTCCGAAATTTGTTTAATCTTCGACAAGTCTTTCGCGAAACCCATCGAGTGCTTGCACCAAGCGGGGTTGCGCTTTTTCTGGATTTGACTCGCCCAAAGCGATGGTTACGCCCTTTCCATCAGCTGTATTTGCAACGTTTCATTCCATTTATCGGGGGATTGGTTTCCGGAAATCGAAAAGCGTATGCTTATCTGGCTCACTCGATTCTAAGTTTCCACTCGAAAGAGGAAATTCGAGATCTCCTTCTTGAGGGCTCCTTCCGCCACGTGGAGATTCGCCCCCTTTCAAGTGGAATTGCAACCCTCTGGATGGCCGTAAAGTAATGAATCTGGTCTTAGCTGGGATTAACTACAAGACAGCGCCTGTCTCGATCCGAGAAAGCATTGCGTTTCGAGACGACGATCTCCCCAAAGCATTTGAGCTCATTCGAACCTTTTCTGAAATTCGAGAATCGGCAATTCTCTCCACTTGTAATCGCACCGAGATTTATGCGGTCACGAATTCTTTGGAGATGAGCGACGTCATCCCTGAGTATCTTGCTCGTTATCATGAAATACCGTCGAAAAGCTTTCTTCCACATCTTTACACCAAAGAAGGTTTGGACGCTGCTCGTCATCTCTTTGTCGTGACCAGTGGTCTAGATTCCTTGGTGGTTGGGGAAAATCAGATCCTAAGCCAGGTGAAACAATTCTTCCGTCGCGCCCAAGAAGCCAAGAGCCTCGGAACCATCTTACATCGTCTTTTTCAATGTGCCATTCTTGCCGGAAAACGAATCCGTCATGAAACCACCTTGGGAGAAAACCCCGGATCCGTTGGAGAAGCAGCCGTCGAACTTGCAAAGCAAATTTTTGGCGAACTGAAAGAAAAAGCAGTGCTGGTGCTTGGAGCCGGGAAGATGGGCCGTCTCATCTTGGAGGCGCTTACGAGCGCAGGAGTTTCCAGTCCGATGGTGGCCAGCCGCACTTTCGAAAAAGCCAAGGAGGTGGCCGAAGAACTCCACGGGATTCCATATTCCTTGGACGATCTCGACCAACCCTTGCAGAAATCTGACATCATCATCACCGCAACCAATGCAGCAACGCCTGTGCTGAAAAGAGCGAGGCTCGAGGGGCTAATGCGTGAGCGGCGCTTTTCCCCTCTCTTCATCATCGACATTGGGGTTCCTCGTGATGTTGAGGCAACCGCTGGACAGCTTGAAAACCTCTTTCTTTACAACATCGATGACTTAAAGCAGATTGTGTCAAAATCAAATGAATCGCTTCAAAAAGAAATGGTTAAGGCAGAGGAAATCTTGGATGAAGAACTCTTGAAATTTCAAACTTGGAAAGATTCGCTTCAAGTCATCCCAATCATTAAAGCCTTAACCTTTCGAATGGAAGAATTCAAGTCCAAAGAAACTGAAAAAGTCTTCCAGAAATTTCCCAATCTTTCCGAACAGGAACGTGAGGCCATTGAAAACTTGGCACATTCCTTAATCAACAAGATTCTCCATCGTCCTTTGGTCCAACTGAAAACCTTCGCAGACCACCCGCTCGGCATTGAGTACCTTGAGGTTACACGCACCTTGTTTGGGCTAGGAGAAAAAAATGACTAGTGGGCTTCTTTGGGAAATGGCTTTTGTTCTTTACGGAGCAGCCAATCTCTTTTTCTGGGCTGAGCTCGCATTCCAAAAGAAGATCTTTGTCATCCTGGCAAGCTGGTTGGCTTTCATCGGCATGGCCATTCATCTGGGGGCTTTGATTACCCGCGGCATCCAAGCCAATGGTTTTCCGGTGATCCAAGCGCACGATGCGCTCGGGCTTTTGGCAATTCTTATCTTAACCAGTTATTTCGTGGTTCAATGGAAATGGGCTCTCCGAGGTTTTGGCTTTTTTGCTACCGCCCTGGCTTTTTTGTTTACGTTAGTCTCTCTTGCTTATCCAGGTGACGCTCCCCGTCAGATTAACCCTGAATTGTCGGGAACCATGCTCGATTTTCACATT
Organism: Candidatus Melainabacteria bacterium; assembly: GCA_013286945.1. Lineage (GTDB taxonomy): Bacteria > Vulcanimicrobiota > JABDET01 > JABDET01 > JABDET01 > JABDET01. The sequence continues at coordinate 1,976 of JABDET010000088.1, read as the reverse complement.
GCAGCCATCATTCTTAGTTTTGGAATCTTGGCTTTGGCCTTCTGCTCCTCCGTAGCCTATTTAGCGCAAGATTTCATGCTTCACGGAAAGCGAATGATGCAACTTTCTAAACGACTCCCCCCCTTGACCACCTTGGACTTGCTTACCAACCGATTGGTTGGCGTTGGATTTATTCTCCTCAGCATCGGCATTGCTTTGGGAAGCCTTTGGGCCGAGCATCAATGGGGAAAATGGTGGAGTTCTGATGCCAAACTAACCCTGGCACTCATCACCTGGCTTACGTACGCAATCTATATCTATGCGCGCACCCTATCGGGCTGGAAGGGGAAGCGATCGGTCTTTCTCATCATTGTCGGGTTTGTCCTCATTCTTCTCACCTTTGTTGGGACTAACTTTCTTCCAGGCCGCCATCGTTTCATCGGCCAAACTCAACGCCATGATCTCTTTTTGAAATCGTGAAAATTGTTTTAGGTTCTCGGGGAAGCCCCCTTGCGCTTGTTCAGACACGGTCCGTAGCCGAACAACTGCAGAAAATTGATCCTTCCTTAGAGATTGAAATCACGGTGATCAAAACTCAAGGAGACAAACTTCTCGATCTCCCCATCTGGCAAATTGGAGACAAGGGGCTTTTTGTAAAAGAACTTGAGAATGCGCTGCAAGAAAAGAAAATCGATCTGGCGGTTCACAGCGTAAAGGATCTACCGGCCGTTATCCCTGACGACCTTGACTTGGTCGCATTTCCGTTACGCGAAGACCCCTCGGACGTTCTCCTGACAAAAGACAATCTCTCGTGGGAAGAGCTCCCACCTGGTGCTCTTCTTGGCACCAGCGCCTTGCGAAGGCAATCGCAACTCTTGGCAAAACGCCCTGATCTCAACATCAAAATGCTTCGAGGAAATGTGGATACCCGGGTCCGAAAACTTGATGAAGGGCTTTATTTTGGAATCGTTCTTGCTCGTGCCGGGTTGCACCGCCTCGGTATCGAGCGCGGGGTAACGCTTCCCGAGTCTGTCATTCTTCCTTCTCCTGGGCAAGGTGCGCTGGCTATCGAAACTCGTAAAAACGACCATGAACTTCGAGCGATTGCAAAAAATCTGAATGATGAAGCGACTTGGCATTGTGTCACCGCGGAGCGGAGCTTCCTCCTGACCCTCGAAGGAGGATGTCAGGTTCCTTTAGGAGCTCTAGCGAAGTTCGAAAAAGAGACCTTGATTCTTGAGGGTTTCCTCGGGACCCCAGACGGAAAAAAGACGCTTCGAGCGCAAAAGGAAGGGAGCGCGAAAGAAGCCAAAGGGCTTGGGAAGGCCCTTGCCCTTGAGGTGCTAGACAAAGGACACTCCATTTTAGAAACGCTCAAAAACTCTGCAGGGAAGCCCTAAAGCCTTGTTGAAAATCTGATCTGATGACTAAACTCCGCTGCCCGGCTTGTTCGCAGCTAATCCAAAAGAACCAGAAAGAGTGCCCTAAATGCGCCATCTCGTTGGTTTTGTCGGAAGATCATAGCGAATTTCTTCTGGCTGAAAACACATGCTCGCAATGCAAGTCTGCCAACCCCCCTGAGTTTCGCTTTTGCGGAAAATGCGGCAATAAGCTTACGCAATATTGTCCAAAATGCGGAGATGAAGGTCCACTCCAAATCAAGTTTTGTGGAAAATGCGGTGCCACCTTCGTCGACCCAGCAAAAAAACAGAGAGACCAGTCGCCAACGTTCGAAAAACCTCAGTCACTTCCCCCACGAGTTTTGGTTGTGGATGATGAGCCATACATCACCAAGCTCTTAAAGCATTTGCTTGAAATGGAAGGATTGGAAGTTTTCGTGGCCACTCATGTGAAAGAAGCTTTAACGCTTATCGAAAAGGAAAAACCTTCTTTGGTGATAACCGACATGATGATGCCCGATCTCTCTGGGTATGACTTAATTCGGGAGCTGCGAAAAAATCCAGAAACAGTCAACATCAAGATCATCATGCTCACGG
>JABDET010000087.1:4858-5754 GCA_013286945.1 Candidatus Melainabacteria bacterium | reverse complement strand
ACCGGTGCTCAAATCGGAGTGGTGGATCGAATTTTTACTCGCATTGGGGCTTCCGACGATCTCCATCGGGGGCAATCGACTTTTTTTGTTGAGATGAATGAAATGGCAGAAATTTTGAGAAATGCAACAAGAAAAAGCCTTGTCTTGTTGGATGAGGTTGGACGTGGGACCAGCACGTTTGACGGATTAAGTTTGGCTTGGGCCATCGCGGAAGAACTCTTACGGATTCACGCCAAGGTTCTTTTTGCTACCCATTATCATGAAATGACTTCTCTTGCCGATCGGTTTCCAGGGATAAAGAACTTTACGGTTCTTGTGAAAGAGCTTGGGAATGAAGTGATTTTTTGCGGCGCATTGCTCCTGGGGCAGCAGACAAAAGCTATGGAATCCAAGTGGCTCGGTTGGCTGGGATCCCAAGCTCCGTGGTGGAGAGAGCTAAAGAGGTACTCGAAGGGCTTGAAGAACGAAATTTAAGTAGAAGGATTAAGAAAGGAAATGGAGCCCAGCTCTCGCTATTCTCTGCTTCGGTGCAATCGCCAAGTGGAGAAGCTGAAGTGCTTTCGTTGCAAGCGGCGGCTGACGATTCCAGAAAAGAGCGGGAGCTCTTGAAAGCCATAGAGGAAATTGACCTAAATCGTTTAAGTGGTTTGGAAGCCCTGAATCTTTTGGCGAAGTGGAAAGAATCCAAAATCGATGAGAAAAAACCAATTTAACATTTCTCACCTTCGCAATGTCCACTTGGCATTGCGCTGGCTTGCTTGTGCTCTTCTTTTTTGGGAAATCTCGTCATCATCTGCCACTTTTCTTGGTGCGGCGATTTCACCGAAGCAGAGAATAGCGAGAGCTGGGCTCCATTTCCTTTCTTAATCCTTCTACTTAAATTTCGTTCTTCAAGC
>JABDET010000087.1:0-4848 GCA_013286945.1 Candidatus Melainabacteria bacterium | reverse complement strand
GCACAGTACTCCTCATGTTTTTCTCTGCTTTTTCGTTTTTGGAGCCATTCCTCATTTTTTTTGATTTCTTGGTTGGCATCAGCCTTTTGGTGCTTTATCACGGGCAACCAGCGTTTGCTGTTCCTCTTTTCCTGGCAACGTTTGCTGCAGGGAGCGTTTCTTGGGGTGTGGCGTTTCTAACGGCGCTCTGTGGGACGCTCGTGTTTCTGGGAGAGAGCCTCTACCGATTGGGACTGACCGAAGAGGTTCTAACCCACCCGAGCTGGCTCTTGGTTCTTGTGATTAATTTTGCATTGGCTACCATTGGGTTATTTAAATCAGAATCGTTGCGGGAGAAAGAAAGGGTTGACAGCCTTGTTTCGTTGATTGAAGCAGGGCAAGAATTGGGGTCAACACTCACTTACGATCGCCTCTTTAAGTTGACGTTTGAGGTGGTGAGGAATCTTTTTTCTGCCACGTCCTGTGCAATTTATCTTCGAGATGCGGAAGGGTTCATGAAGGTGCAAGCGGTTGAAGGCCCTTATCCAAAGCTTTTTCATGACTTCGATCCCAAGGTCGCCAAAAGCATTTTGACTCAAATTGTCAACGAGAAGGCACCCCAGGCGTTTGGCGATGTGCAAATTCTTCCTGAGTCGGAAGAACAAATTTTGCCAAAAGCAAAGCTCATCCGAGCTGGAATGGCTGTCCCTCTTGTTTTTGAAAATGAATCAATCGGAGTGATTTTTGTAGCAGGAAGTTTTCCAAACCTCTATGGGGTCGATTTGCTCAAGCTTTTCATCATCTTGGCTAATCAAACAGCCGTGTCACTTCGAAATGTCCAACTGCATGAGAAGACCGCCACGATGGCAATCACCGACAGCGTGTCTGGCCTTTACACCCATGGTTACATGCAGGAAGTTCTTGAAAAAGAATTTCGAAGATGCAAGTATGCTAATTTGCCTTTGTCGGCCATCATTTTGGACGTGGATCATTTCAAGATCGTCAATGACACGTATGGGCACCCTCAAGGCGATGCTCTGCTCCGACAGCTGGGAGCGGTGATCAAGACGGTGACGCGTGCTACGGATACGGTCTGCCGGTATGGTGGGGATGAGTTTATGATCATTCTTCCTGAGACCAATCGCATCGGAGCTGTTCTCGTGGCCGAACGCGTGCGGCAAACCGTGCAGGATTACGAGTTCGTGATTGGATCGAAGATTGTTCACATTGGGATCAGCGGTGGTGTCGCGAGTTTCCCCGAGGACATCGAGACCCGGAAAGAACTTGTGGAAAAAGCCGATCAAGCCTTGTATCAAGCCAAAAAGCAGGGACGCAACAAGGTTTGCTTTAGCGCCTAGTAGGGCTTAAGCTACAAGAATCGGCTTGATGTCCTGGCCTATCGTAATGATCGCTGTTCGATCTGGCGTGATCATTTCTGTGGTGCCATCGGGATGAAGAAGGATAATTCCGCCTCCATTTTGATAAATGACAGCATGGTTATTGTCATAGATTACCCCGGTCGACCCATCAGGGAGAACCGTTCGAAAAGGAGGGCCAAACGGCGCAATCCTGGGTTCAAGGAGTTCTGTTGCTCTAAGCTGCAATCTTTTTTTCTTCATGAAATGCCCCCATACTTAACTGTTTTATAGTCTAATCTTATCACAAAACAGTGGTCCAGATATTGAAATATTGTTAACCCGTGTTAAATAAATGTTAATATCACTCTGCCTCCATGCCCACAGAAAATTCACCGGTTATGCACAAGGGTTGATCCAACACTTCAACAAAACAATCCAAAGTATGGGGAGAATCAAAAGTCTCGATCCAGAAGTGGTCCAGCACATTGCGGCTGGAGAAGTCATCGAGCGTCCTGCGAGCATCGTGAAAGAGCTTATTGAGAATGCGCTCGACGCCAGTGCCACTCGAATCGAGGTTGAGATTGATGGTGGGGGAATCGAGCGGATTCAGGTTTCGGACAATGGAATCGGAATGGATGAAGTGGATGCAGCACTGTCCCTGCAGCGTCACGCTACCAGCAAGATTCACGCACTCTCTGACCTCGAAAAAATCAAGACGTATGGTTTTCGAGGAGAAGCGCTCGCTAGCATTGCGGCCGTGTCAAAATTTGAAATTCTCACCCACCACTTGGAAGCTTTGGATGGAACCAAAATCGTGGCTGAAGGTGGGGTTATCCAACAGATTGGGCCAGTTGGTTGTCCGCAGGGAGCCCGAGTTATCGTTAAAGATTTGTTTTTCAACGTCCCTGCGCGAAGAAAATTTCTAAAGAGTGTCCAAACTGAAGACTCTGCTTGCTTGGACATTATCGGCAAAATGGCTTTAGCTCGTTCCGATGTGGCGTTCCTCGTCAAGAAAAATGGAAAACTTGTTCTGACGCTCCAAGTCGGCGAATCCTTGCAAGATCGTTATCTCTCGCTATTCCCTCAAACGGAAGAAAGCCAATTGCACCTTTTTGAAGCCGCACGTGATTCAATGCAAGTGAAGGGAATTCTCGGAGCCCCTCTTTTTTCGAAATCTTCACGAAGTTCAATTTTGCTTTACGTGAACCATCGGTTTGTTCGTCCGGGCGTTTTAAGCCAAGCGGTTGTCGATGGGTATTCAGGTTATCTCGAAGCGGGAAAATTTCCGATTGCGGTGTTGTTTTTTGAGATTGATGGGAAATGGGTGGATGTGAATGCTCACCCCACCAAGGCTGAAGTTCGGTTTTCTCATCCAAAAGACATCTATGCTTTTATCGAAAAAGCCGTGGCGTTGCGGTTAGAAGAACTTCAAGAAAAAGTTCGCCCGCATCTTGTTCCCTATTATGTCCCAGAAAATTATTCTTCTTCGACCCCGTCAAGGCATGAAGCAAAATATGAAGACCTGACTTTATTTGAGAAAATGGCTCCTTATGCTGTGGAAGAAAAGAAAACCGTTCTTCTTGGGTCAGTCGCGAAGACGTATGCTCTTTTTCAAGAAGGGGACACTCTTTTTCTGGTTGACCTTCACGTGGCTCATGAACGGATTAATTTCGATTTGTTGGAGTCTCGATATCAAAGCGAGGAGAGGCCAGCACAAGAGCTTCTTTCACCCATTTTGATCGAGCTTTCTGCGGATCAGCAGGGACTTGTTCGAGAATACGGAGAGTTTCTTCGACGAATGGGCCTTGAATGGGAAGAGTTCGGAACCGGAAGCATTCGGGTGCGGGGGGTTCCCGCTGGACTTGAAAAATTGGGGCAAAAGCCCTCGATTCTTTCGTTGTTGGAGCAGTTGACTAAAGTTGATGAGACCAAAGGTCCAGAAGACAAAGATCGAAAAATCCTAGCGACCATGGCTTGTCGTTCTTCGGTACAGGCCGGGGATGAAGTGGAAACTGTCGAGATGCAATCTTTGTTTGAACGACTGCTCCGGTCTTCTAACCCTTACTTCTGCCCTCACGGAAGACCGATCATCATCAAGCTCACACTGGACGAGGTGCATCGCCTATTTCGGCGCAAATGGTCACTGTAGAGAAATTGGACGTGCCCCTATTTTTAGCTCTGAGTAAAAGCTTTTTCCTGCCAACGGGTAAGGAACGCCAAGGGCTTCGGCGCAGGTGGCCCCCAAATCACCGAAGGTTTCGCGAGTTCCAAGAGGGAGATCGAGGTTCAGTGCGGGGGAATAGGCAAGGATCGGGACATATTCTCGCGTATGGTCCGTACTGACATCGGTTGGGTCACAGCCATGATCTCCGGTGATCATCAAGAGATCCGTCGGTTTCATAAGCTTCAGGAAAGACCCGAGTTGCTCATCGAAAACTTCTAAGGCCTTCGCGTATCCCTTTGCATCGTTTCGATGCCCGTAAAGCATATCGAAATCAACGAGATTGGTGAAGAGGATCCCAGGGGGATGGCTTTCGAGAAGCGAGATGGTTTTCTCCATGCTCGTATTATTGTTTCCCGTGTGATAAGTGTCGGTGAGTCCCCGATGACAAAAGATGTCTTCGATTTTTCCAATTCCGGTGATGGCATAGTTTTTTTCTTTGGCTAGATCAAGAAATGTTGGGAAAGGGGGTGGCAGGGCGAAGTCTCGTCGATTTTCAGTCCGCTTGAAATCCCCTGGGGTTCCAAGAAAGGGTCTTGCAATCACTCTTCCTACCGCATGCTTCCCCGTGAGTTGCTTTCGAGCAATTTGACACAGTTCGTAAAGTTTTTCCAAAGGGATTACTTCTTCATGGCAGGCAATTTTGAAAACGCTGTCGGCAGAAGTGTAGACAATGGGAGATCCCGTTTTCACATGTTCTTCCCCAAGCTCCTTAATGATTTCAGTTCCCGAAGCAGGCTTGTTCCCCAAAACTTTTTTTCCAATGGCTTTTTCAAACGGCTGAATCACTTCGTATGGAAATCCATGAGGGTAAGTTGGGAAGGGTTTATCGCTCACAACCCCCATCATTTCCCAGTGTCCGGTTGTCGTGTCCTTGGCTTTTGATCGTTCGGCCATTTTACCGTAGGCGCCCACGCAAGGTGCATCAGCTTTCGAGCCGGCGATTTCACTAATTCGATGAAGTCCGAGGCTTTCTAAGTTGGGAATACGAAGACTTCCGACCGCTTTAGAGAGGTTTCTGAGTGTGTGACTTCCGATGTCCCCATAGAGTGCCGCATCGGGAAGTTCTCCAACGCCCAAACCATCACAGACTAAAATAATGATTCGGGAAACTTCCGAAGAACACGGAAAGAAAATCGCGCATCACTTGATTTACTTCCCCTTTTTAAAACAAATGGAGGAATTTTCCAAGATCATGGGACGGTACATTAGCAACATCGATCTTTCGACACAACGCGCTTCGGTCTCCGGAAAAGAATTGATGGCTGTCGCCAATTCGTTGGGGGGAGT
>JABDET010000086.1 GCA_013286945.1 Candidatus Melainabacteria bacterium | reverse complement strand
GTTCCGCAAGTTGTTGGATGAAGGCTTAGCGGGAGACAACGTCGGGGTACTTCTGCGCGGGGTGGAGCGAAACGATATCGAGCGAGGTCAAGTGCTTGCAAAGCCAGGTTCGATTAAGCCGCACACCAAGTTTAAATGCGAAGTGTACATTTTATCCAAGGAAGAAGGGGGACGACACACCCCGTTTTTCAGTGGGTATCGCCCTCAATTTTATTTCAGGACCACCGATGTCACCGGAGACGTAAAACTTCCTGAAGGGGTGGAGATGGTGATGCCAGGAGACAATGTGGCTTTAGGCGTTGAGCTCATCACCCCGATTGCTATTGAAGAAGGGCTTCGGTTTGCCATCCGTGAGGGTGGGCGAACCGTTGGCGCCGGTGTGGTTACAGGAGTGACAACTTAAATCATGGCAAAAAAAGAACAGCGTCTCATCATCACCATGGTCAATGTGTCCAATGGTTCCCACATTCAAATGGGGTTTGGTTCGATCAAACTTTTGCTTCGCCATGCCGTTCTAAAACCTCCTCGTAATTCGTTCAGGTAAGAGAGACCAACAAAAAAGAAGTCCTTTTCCCAGGACTCCTATGTTATTGTTGATTCTTGAGAGCTTTTCTTAATCCTTCTGAATTCAGGATGAATTCACCCCGCGATCACACGGATGTGAAAAATCGCGGGGTTTCTCCGATGAATTCATCCGGAATGTCAGATGTCCCGCGGACTGCAGTGGCTCGGAGAACGACCATGGATGGTCGTTCGAGAATCAGCGAGGGAGGTAATCCGCACTCGCGACCCCCACAGGGCCAAAGGTCTGAATTGCGGACTTTCTGGCTTGCGGGCGATTTAACAAAACGTTAACAAAACTGCAAATATTCGGACATTATTCCCAGTAAACTTTGTACTATAATGAGAGTAGGGATGGAGATCATGGTATGCCTATAGGAACGAATCTCGGTAATTTTATTAAGGCGGCCACAGCCGGCCTCCTGAATAATGTTGAGAAAAAAGAAGCTCCAAAAGCAAACTCGAATCCCCCAGGAATCGTTGCGCCGTCAGTCGTGGAGTCAGAAGCAGAAGCTCTTTTAGCTGATCCAGGTGCTGATGACCAGCTGGCGTTAAGCTCAGAGTTTATTTCCGAAGCTGGCGATGAAGGGGTTGCGAATTCAAATCAAAAATCAATCGGAGCTCAACAAGAACAGCTTGCTGAAGCGAATGCCGCGCGAGTCACAGCTCCCGTGGCACCTGAACAACAGCTAAGTGAGGCGCAACGTCCTGAAGCTCCGTTGCCCACGGCCTTGTCAGTTGGTACCCTTGCACAAGAGCAGGCACAAGCTCAAGCTCCCCAACTCCAAGAACTTCTGCAGTCTTGGCTTCAGCTTGATCCAAGAACCATCGCTGGCTTGCAGAATTTCCTCCAGGTCGAATTTTCTCACTTCCCAGAAGATTCACAAATCTTCATGAACGTTCAAATGATGAGAATGTTAAAGCAAGCTCGCCAACTCATTGAAGAGCAAAAACTTCGAGGCGTATCGGTTACGGAACAAGAACAAACGTTACCGGAGACTCCCGAAGGATCTCAAAGGGCCATGATCGGTGCTTCTCTTGCTGGCTATGCCTACTACAAAGTCCTTCGAAGACGCACGCGACTTCAAGATCGGTTAGGGGTAGGCATTAGAATTCGTGGAAAAGATGACGAGGAAATCTCGATTCCTTTGGTTCAAAACCTGCGAGAAGCTCTGTCACACTTAAAAGAGGCAGAGCAAAATCTCGCACAAGCGATGGCTCAAGGTTTGAACAATGACCAAATTCGAGTGTTGGTTCAGAAATTGCTCGATGTGTATACCGGAATCAAAGAAATGGAATCTCAACTCGCACCAGGTAACGCTAAGATTTCTGCCTAGACCATATTATTGAAGTGCGGAACGGCCAAACAGTCCCCCCAATTCAAAGTCTTCGATAGTACTCTTTCAGAAGGAATCAGCTGATGGATCCAAGAACACGGGTCCGGCGGGGGGTTGTATGGATTTTCTGAGCATTCTTTTTGAGCCGAGCTTTTGGATTCTTCGCATTCTCTTTTTCTGCGTGGTCTACATTTATCTAGCTGGTAACCCGGGTATCCAGCCCAAATTATCACTCCCCCCGAACAGTTTAATTTGGATTATCGGCGTCTGCTGGCTTACGGGAGGAGCCTTGCTTCAGGGGATCGGCTATCAAGAGAAGAAGGGGAGGATGCTCCTGGCGGCCGGGTTCGACCTTGTTCCGGCAACGCTGTTCACCTCTTTTTTCCCCGGACCTGCATCTGCTTTTGGTTTCTTGCTTCCATTTCTAGATACGTCGTTGGGAGAAAGCTCGCTCTTTGGATATCTTCTTGTTCTTGCAGTCATTGAGCTATTCACTTTGGGGGCGGGTGGAAGTTTTGCCCATGCTGATATGGTCACCTTATCGATGGAAACGCTGGCCCTCTTATTCTGCTTGATGTTCGCCCGATATGTGCTAAAGTTTTACCAACAGTCTCGTCGTTCAAATACCCTATTTTCGCTTATTGAAGTGGGACAATCTTTGGGTGCAACGCTTAAAATGGAAAACGTTATTGCTAGCCTTGAAAATGTCGTGTCAACCTTGTATCATTTTAATGCTTTTGTCTTGTATCTTGCTGATGAGGGGGATCGGATGGCGAGAATCAAAGTGAACCGATCTCCCTTGCCTGCTGCCTTTACCGACTTTTCATTGGATCGTCCGAGTTTGTTTTTGGATGTTTTAAAAAAGGGACAAGGGATGATCATCCCCGATGTTCGGCCGTTGCGCGATCCGTTTATGCCGACGCTTGCATCCTTTCGTTCCGCAGCGATTCTGCCACTTCAGTTGGAAGGCCCCGCGTTTGGTTTGTTTGTCTTGATGGCTCCAACGCGAAAATATTTTGAAGAAGCGGATTTGAGAATCTTGCAAATTATCGCCAATCAAGTGGCGGTGTCAGTAAGAAACGTAATGGTTCATGAGCAGGCGGCTTCGATGGCCATCACCGATTCCTTAACAGGTCTTTATACACACGGGTATTTCCAGAAAATCATTAACGAAATCGTTCCTGAACAGCTGCGCCTGCAAAAGCCTATTTCGGTTTTGATGATGGATTTGGATGGGTTTAAACAAGTCAATGACACGTTTGGGCATCCCGCTGGGGATCATGTCGTGGTTCATGCAGCACGCGTCATCAAGAACTTGCTGACCTCGCAAGACATTCTTGCTCGTTATGGAGGAGATGAATTTGTTGCGGTCATCTCGAATTCGAGTAAGGTTATTGCCGCAGCACTCGCAGAGCGGATTCGAACCGCCATTGAAGATCTCCGCTTTCCCGTGATTGGACGCTCGGTTCGAATCTCTGCAAGCGTCGGGGTTGCAAGTGCCCCTGAGGATGCCACCTCGGCCCACGATCTGGTTGAAGCGGCCGACAAGGCGATGTATCGAGCCAAGCAATCGGGTAGAAATCGAACGGCTCTCGCTGGTCCCGACATTAAGGGAAGCTAGACAAAGACCGGAACGCGTTCAATAAGCATTCTCCCCTCTTTCCACGAGGCATACGCGAAGTATGGAACACGATGGTGCCCGTTTTGCTTGAAGAAATGGCGCGGGCCGGCGTTCAGAAGCTCCGGTGAAACGGTGGTGATAAACTCGTTTTTGTGGCACAACCGCAAGCTTCGTTCAATGCGTTTTCGTTTTTCTAGGGTAAGAAGATCCGAAGCGAAGAAAATGAGATCACCTTGTTGGTCAAATCCAAGCTTAATCGATCCCTTCAGGTGGTACTCGGCCCCGTGAAGCTCTCGATAGATTGAATCACGCAAGGTTTCAGCTTCATCAACATGATAGGTTAAATAAGTTTCTCCCCGCTGGTTGCGATACAAATAGCGTGGGGATCTCGCAGGGAAATCCTCTGCAGTTTTTAACAGGATATTTTTTGGAATACCGAGTGTCTTTCGATATTTTTGAAGAAATTGTTCTGCGCCGCGTTTCGACAAAATGGGTCTCTTTAATGTGATTTCCGGGTAAGGAATTCGTGCGCTTTCTTGGCGAGTCAAGATGCCTCTTTTGGAAAAAATCTTTGTGAGAAGTGCTTGATGTAAGCCATGATTATCGATTTGGTCTGCCTGAAGCATCCCCTTGGCAATTTCTTTAAAACAGCCTGAAGTGTCGGGGGCAAAATCGGAAACGCCCCTTAAAATGAGGTGTGTGGCTTCATCACGAGCATTTTGGATCGCATGTTTTGGGCTTTGTCCTGTTTTGGAGCCTTCCTCATAAAGATTCACGAAAATTTCATACCACACACCCGAAAAGAACCGGGAAAAATTATGAGGCTCCGATCCAAGTTTTTTTTCATCCTGGGGGTTCCACTCTGGCATAAGTCCAGGATCTTGATATTTCCAATCGTATTTCATGATGTAGGTGGCGTCTCGAAGAAAGTTGTGGTTGGGCTTTGGGGAAGGGGAGAGGGCTTGAATCGCCAGGCCTGCTTCCTCGGCAAGACGGCTAACCACGTTTGACACACGAAGATCTCCTTTGGTTTCATCAAGAAGTCGATTCAAGACTTGCTCAAATTGAAGCGCAAGAATCATGGAAGAAATATCGCCGAAGGCTTCATGAAAGGCTTGTGTTTCAACTTCAAGGTTCAAGTATTCGGGTTTTAACCCGTCAAGGAGGAGATGGCCCACCTCTTCGTGGGCCCCAACGTCCGACGATTGCGCCATATGCAAGGTCTTTTTAAGCCTAGAATCGGTGAGATCAAGAAAATGAACTCCGTGATCGTCTCGACTATAATACGCATTGATTCCTTCACCATCGTGAGGGAACAGGTGAACCTGTCCTTGAAATGCAAACGGTAGCGTGCGTTCCAGAATCTTGGAATAAAGTTCCATTCCTGATTTGAGTATACCGTAAGTTTCGCACGCATCGAATTGCGGTTGATTCGGGCCATAAAGGAAATTGCCCAGTTTGTCGGGCTCCGCTTTTCGAAACTCAACTTTATCCATCACTACAATTCGAGAATCGGCAGGCCCTTTCTTGATGCTGTTTGGGTGAAGCGTCAAGGCTAATGGTGGAAGCACTGTAGAGTCTTGAGTGAAAAAATTGATTTTCATGAGTCTTCTCCTTCATCCTGATTTTTGATACTGTATGGATTTTAGGAGAAGCATGACAAAAAAATAACAAATCACTCAATCTTCTTCGTTTTGCGATGCTTCGAAAGTATCGACTTGCATTCTTAAACGGGATAACTCCATTCCGTCAAGGAGCAAGGAACGGAAAACCTCGCGATGGGGAAGAGTACTATTTCCTGATTGTGGAACCAGTTTTTGAGCTGATTTGACTTCTCGCATGATGGCATCCTATACACTCTGGATGCATTATACGATTTGTCGAACAAAGGAAGAACAAAGAGGCGGTCGTTCGAAGGATATTGCTGGGTTAGACGGCGATTTCTCTTAGGAATTCTTGCGATTCGGCTTGGATTGGATCAAGTTTTGCTTTCCCGCTTCGAACAATGGCGGCTAGCCGCTCAAGCTCTTTTTCCAGGCCTGACAAAACATCGCGTGCGTATCCTTCGGCCCCTTCGCGCATTTCTTTGGCTGCCAGATTCGCACGGAGTGAAATTTCTTCAGCTTGTTCTCTTGCTTCTCTGGTGATCTCGCTTTCCAAGAGCCTTTGTTCGGCTTGTTCGCCAGCTTCCGCAAGAATCGCTTCAGCCTTCTCATGAGCTTCTCTTAAAATTCTTTGATTTTCTTGGGTTAAATAGCGGGCTTGTTTGATTTCTTCAGGCAATGAAGATCGAAGTTTTTCCAAGATGGAAAGAACGCGATCGGCATCGATAAAAACGTAACCTGTGAGTGGGATACGAAGGCTTCGGCGTAGGAAG
>JABDET010000085.1 GCA_013286945.1 Candidatus Melainabacteria bacterium | reverse complement strand
AGGAACAGGAGGCTCGCAAAGAGAGAGAAAAAAATGGCAAAGGAATACATTCGCACTTGTGTTTCTGAAAAGAGCGCTTCGAAGGAGACAGCCCAAAACAGGGCTGAAACCATGGCTATTTTTTCATTGAAGCATCGTTTTCCAAGGAAATAAACCAAGACCGCGTTCATCGCTCCTAAGAAAGCAAAAGGGAATCTCAAACAAAATTCCGATAACCCCTCCCATCTCCAAAAATGGAGGAAAACGTAAAAGAGAGGGGGATGGGCATCGGATTCCAAAATGCGAAGGAGTTCAGTTAACGGATGGGAAGCCACCCAAAGGCTGAAGGCTTCGTGCATCCAAAGGCTTTGTTTTGACAAGTGCCACAATCGAAAAACAAGCGCGATAGAGAAAATCGAAAAAATTGGGAAGAGCTTTGGCCAGGCTTGAAGCCTAGTCAAGGAAGCCTTACCTTGAGGCGGTAAGCGGGGAAATCGATGGGAGCAAACTCCACCTTAAGGGGTCGCAGAAAAACTCGTGCATCCATTTGTTGATGAGGTTTAATGAGGAGGGGTAATTTCAAGTAAGCTGCATAGACTTGATTTCCGAGTTCCAGTTGGAGAGGGAGATAGCGATGTTGAAACTGACTTGGGAGATAGCAGTCCCCATGATTTTTTAGGACAAAATCGCAATAGTTGGGTTCTCCGTCCACGGCGTACAGATGCGGGTTGTCGATTGAAAAATCAGTTCCGAGAGAACATCTTCGCAATTCAGTACTGTACTTTCCCAGGTCAAGAATCAAGGTTTCATCATCTTCAAAGACTCTTCCTAAGTCAAGAAGAGTCTTGCTCGCGCGAAACGGTTTCAGAAAAGGACTCTCCGTGAATAATTTCTTATGGATTACAACGTAGTTTATTCCAAGCAACGAGAGCTCGTTTATGGCCCTTTCATCCAGATGCTCATTCAAGGAGCCCAAGAAAGTGGCCAGATCGTCAGGGACATAGCCAGAATACCCATTGAGCGTTCTTTCTTCCGTGAGCGTTTGCCAGGTGAGATAGGTTGATTCTTTTAGAAATGCCACTTTGGTGAAATCGGAGGGGGTTCGAACATCATGAATGGTGAGAAGATAACCCGCATACGAAGGAAGATGAAGGGTGAATTTGTCCTTAAGAAAGTGAAAGTCAGTTTGCTTAGCCTTGACAGATTCAAACATCGAAGCGGTTTCTTGATAGTTTCGGGGATGAATATTTTCAAGAAGAACAAAGAGAAACAGACAAGAGAAGAGCAGGCTTGCACGCACCTTGCTGTTCTTCAACAGTTGCTGTGCTCCGCAAGCAACGAAGATCGAAAATGGAATATAAAAAATGAACTGAAATCGAGTGGGAGCGCGAAAGCCATCAAGAAGTGAAGTCAGCTTATACAAAGAGTAAAAGGGAAGCCGGAAAGTCCCGTAGTCATTATTCCATCCCAAAAAATAAGGACCAAAAGAAAAGACCAGGGCTCCCAGCAATATCCCGATGTTGCTGAAGAAAAAAAGAGCCGTTTCCACATTCCAGTCTCCTGGCTTTCTCTTCTTCATCCAAGAAATCCACCAAACAATGCCAAGCAAGAACAAGACGAATGGGGTCATGTTGAGAAACAAAGTGTGGTCAACATCCAGATGTTCGCCGCTAACTTTCCAATCATAAAGCGATTTTGAAAATCTTTGATAAACCAAACTGTCTGCCGGGGGGCTAACCCAGTCAATCCCCCGGGCAGACAGAATACGGTTGTAGTCAAGATCGCGAATTGCCTGTTCCCTCGTTGAGAATTCGAGATAAGGCAAATTAAAGTAAAGAAGCAAAGGGAGAAAAAGAAGACCAATCAGTGAATGCTGAAACAAGTGAATGAAGTACTTCCAGTTGCGATTGGCCAAATGAACCGCAAGAAAAGGGAGAAAGAAAAGTGGCAAAAGCAAGACACACATGAGTTGGAAGTAGATGACTGAAAGCGCATTCAAAGTAAAAAACAAGAAAAATAAAAGCCCTGATTTCCAGCGTGGTTCTTTAAAAAAGAGATAGGCAAGCAAAAACAAAGGGGGAATAAAGTATCGATTCATAAGCTGCAAGTGATCCGGGAAATGAGAAAAAACGAGCGGGTTAAAGGTGAACACCATCGCTCCTAAAATTGAGGAAAGAGAGTTCTTCATGAAATAATTGAGGGTGTAGTAACTTGACAAGAAGGTGAGGGAAAACGTAATAAGGCCAAAGAGGTTCACGGAAAGTATTAAGTGATGGGTAAGCCAGTAAAGAGGATCGAACAACAGCGACGGGATAAAGAGATGCTCCGAATAAGCAAGGGAGTAAGGGAGCGAGTAAAATTGAGTGCTGTTGAAGTAGGCCTGGTGGTGAAATACTCTTCCGGTGGTGAGCGCCAGTTGATTGTACCAGAGAATCCAACCATTCAGGGGATAGTCCCCTGCGTCTTTGTAAAAGGTAGAAAGTCGGAGTACAAAGGGCCAGGTTAAAAGAATTGTGCAACCCGTTGCCAAGGCGGCAACCATGAAAAACTCTTGAATCGCTTTTTTTCTTTTCACTCTGTTTCTTTTTAGTCGAACAGCCTAAACCAGAGAATAAAAAAGATTCCTTTTAAGCCGTCAAGCCAAGTAATCTTCTTGCCTTCGTCATAAGTTCGTCCGCTGTAACTGATCGGCACTTCATAAATTCTAAATCCTCTTTTCGCCACCTTGGCCGTAAACTCTGGTTCGAACCCAAACCGGTTTGATCGAAAGACAATCTTGTCCAAAATCTTCTTTCTGAAAGCTTTGTATCCGGTTTCCATATCACTGAGATTGATGTTGTACATCATGTTCGAAACTAAAGTTAGGAGTTTGTTTCCCACGTAATGCCAAAAAAACAAAACTCGGTGTGGTCCTCCTAAAAATCGGGACCCAAAAACCACATCGGCCCTTCCATCAAGAAGCGGTTCGAGCAGCTTGTCGTAGTCCCCAGGGTTGTATTCCAAGTCCGCATCTTGAATGAGCACGAAATCCCCCGTAATCTCCTTGAACCCGCTTCTTAGCGCCGCGGCTTTCCCTTGATTTCGTTCGTGAAAAATCATTCGGATGTGCGGCTCCGTTTTGGCGATTTCTCCAAGATGTGTTCGCGTTTTGTCGGTTGAACCATCATCCACAATAATGATTTCTTTTTCGAGAGGGGAAGAAAGAACCCGCCGCACGATTTCCTCTATGGTGCTTTCCTCGTTGTAAACTGGGATGACGATCGAAACTTTCATTTAAACTTCTTATCGGCACGCAAGTGCAGGAGAGGAGGAATTTTGTCACCCTTCAGGAACCAATAAGTGGCGGTATGGTGCGGTTTTTCCACAGTTTTTCCACAGGGAGGATTAACGAGGGAGTATGGAACAAACCAACGGGGTGACGGTTAAGGGAACCCAGGAAGGGCTCATGGTTCAGGTTTCTTCCGATTCTCCTGTTGAGCAAGTTCTATCGAATCTCAAGGAAAAATTTACTGGAGACGCTCAATTTTTTCAAAACGCTGAACTGGTGCTTGATTTGGGAATGCGACCGCTTCAAGAAGATGAATTTCGAGCACTGCGCGAAGTCTTCGACTCCAGTGGCATCCGCCTTAAGGGGATTTTGAGCGACAATCCAATCACCAAACTTTTAGCTCAAGGTGAAGGGATTACGCTTCTTGGGGATCGGTCCATCATGAGTAGCCGAGTTCGGGTGGATCACCCGGTGAAGCAACAGCGCTTAAGAGCCCAAGATGAAATGAAGTCCCATCTTCGGCAAGAAAGGCAGGGGCTTAAGAAAGAGCCCGCTTTGTTTGTGCACAAGACTGTCCGTGCAGGCCAAAAGGTGCATTTTCATGGAGACATCACCGTTTTGGGGGATGTCAATCCAGGAGCGGAGGTTGTGGCCGTTGGGAACATCGCTGTTTTTGGAGCCCTTCGGGGGGTAGCCCATGCAGGAGCCGAAGGGAAGAGCGATGCCGTGGTGGTGGCAATCGATTTAAAGCCGACGCAACTTCGAATCTCTGATTGCATTGCACGAGCTCCTGAGAAATCAAAAGATGAAGTTGGGTTTGCCGAGCTTGCCCGTATTCAGGAAGGCAAGATCGTGATAGAACGCTATGAACACGCTTAAGAAAGTCTAAGAAACACGGGAGAGATTCGGGGAAAATTTGCTCTTAAGGGGGGAATACTTTGGGAAAAGCCTTTGTTATTACTTCAGGCAAAGGAGGCGTCGGCAAGACAACCTGCACTGCTAACCTTGGGGCTGGTTTTGCTTCAATGGGGAAAAAGGTGATCTTGATTGATGCTGACATCGGATTAAGAAATCTGGATTTGGTTTTAGGATTGGAAAATCGGATTGTTTTTGATTTGGTGGACGTGGTGGAAGGGAAGTGCCGTTCCTTTCGGCAAGCCATGATTAAAGACAAGCGATTTGACAACCTTTACCTCATTCCAGCCTCACAAAGCCGCGACAAAGAAGCGGTAACCCCAGAACAGATGCGGGATCTTTGCGATACCTTGAAGCAAGAATTTGATTATGTGCTGATCGATTGCCCTGCTGGCATTGAGCACGGCTTTAAGAATGCCATTGCTGGGGCGGAAGAAGCCATCCTGGTGACTACCCCGGAAGTCTCCGCGGTTCGAGATGCGGATCGGATCATCGGTTTATTGGAAGCAGAAGAAAAAGGGGCTCCTCGACTCATCTTAAACCGTGTCAGAAAAGACATGGTGAGAAAAGGGCAGATGATGAGCATTGATGACGTGCAAGAAATTCTCAATGTCAAACTTCTCGGGATTGTTCCTGAGGATGAAGCCATTGTCGTGTCCTCCAATAAGGGTGAGCCTGTGGTCCTCAATGAAACCTCGAAGGCTGGAAAAGCTTATCGTGAAATTTTGCAGCGGCTTGAAAGTCCAAGCGACCTTAGTCTTCTACCTTCGATGACCGATGGGAGCGAAGGGCTCATTGGACGACTGTTTCGATTCTTTGCGAAAGCAGAAGCATGAGGAGGGGACATGCTAGGACTTCTACGGAAGATTGACTTCTTAAAATCGTGGTTTGGAGATGAAGTATCTGCCGCCGCACGGGCTAAAGAGAGGCTTCGCATTGTTCTCATTCAAGACCAATCGAGTATTTCTCCAGACCTCCTCGAGGTATTGCGTGAAGAAATGATTGGGGTTGTGAGCCGGTACCTTGAAATTGATTTGCCACACCTTGAAATGGGAATTGAACGAAAAGAGGAGAGCATTGCGTTAGCGGCGACCATTCCGATTGTTCGGATTCGACAAGAAGGGCGAGCCCTTCTTGCTGAGACCGCGACGGAGACCAACAGCAATAACAATGGGATGGGGAAGATGGAGCGACGGCATCGCCGAAGCCGGAGGCATTACCGCTAGCGTGACTCATGTCATTCCGAGCGAAGCGAGGAATCTGATTTAAAAAGCAGATCTCTCGGCCGCTTCGCGGCCTCGAGATGACAGTGGGGCTACAACTCTCGTCGACCTTGCAAGGCTTTTGAGAGCGTGACTTCATCCGCATATTCCAAGTCTGCTCCCATGGGAAGCCCGCAAGCTAAGCGTGTCACTTTAACTCCAAGAGGCTTGATGAGTTTAGCGAGGTAAAGTGCGGTAGCCTCACCGGTAGCCGATGGATTGGTGGCCACCACAATTTCCTTGATCGTCCCTTCACCCAATCGCAATAAAAGCTCGCGAATTCGAATGTCATCAGGTCCGATCCCATCGAGCGGGGAAATGAGCCCTCCTAAAACATGAAAGGTCCCGTGGAATTCACGTGTTTTTTCCAAGGCCATGAGATCCTTCGGTTCGGCTACAACACAGATCATGGAGGAATCTCGTTTCACATCCATGCACAGGCCACAAGGATCTTTATCGGTAACCGTAAAGCAGCGGGTGCATTGCTTCAACTGCCGTTTGGCTTCTGTGAGGGACTTAGCCAAACCTT
>JABDET010000084.1 GCA_013286945.1 Candidatus Melainabacteria bacterium | reverse complement strand
AACATCCCTGTATCTTAAAAAGAAACCTAGGTTTTCCTTCATTAAACCAAAGGTCCGGTTAACCCTCTGGACGTGTTCATGGGGACAGATCTCGTTTCTTTAAAGGGATCTCTTGCGACGAAATCTAACCATAAAATCTCACACAACATGGGTAGGTGGCCGAGTGGTTAAAGGCATCAGACTGTAAATCTGACCCGCTAACGCGGTACGGAGGTTCAAATCCTTCCCTGCCCACCAGACCTCTTCACACAGCCAGCAAGTGGATTTGAACCTCCGTACCATAAACACCTGACCCTTCCTGAATTCGTCCTGAATTCACATCCGTGGGGACTGGAAGAGAAAAGAAAAAGCGGCTGAGAAAGCCGCTTTGAGTCTTTAGTTTTTCAACAAACTCTAAAGGTCGATGTCGCTTAAAGACTTCTCGATCTTTCGCTTCACCCGTTGAAGGGCGTTGTCAATCGACTTCACGTGTCGATTAAGCTCACGAGCCATCTCTTGATAAGACTTGCCTTCGAGATAACTCATCAAAACCTGAGATTCCAGTTCGCTCAAGTTTTCCTGGATTTTCTCCCGAATGTCCCCAGAGAGTTCGTGATTGATGAACACTTCCTCAGGATCCGTAATCTTAGCACCTGAAAGAATATCCAACATGGTCCGGTCAGAATCGTCGTCATAAATCGGCTTATTCAAAGAGATATAGCTGTTAAGCGGAATGTGTTTTTGCCGTGTTGCCGTCTTGATCGCCGTGATGATTTGCCGAGTGATACACAACTCTGCAAAAGCACGGAAAGACGAAAGCTTATCTGCTTTGAAGTCGCGAATGGCTTTATACAAGCCAATCATTCCTTCTTGAATAATGTCTTCCCGATCGGCACCAACCAAGAAATATGATTTTGCTTTGACTCGGACAAAATTCTTATACTTGTTGATCACATATTCAGTAGCCAGCTCATCGCCATTCTTGGCGTAGCTTACAACTTCTTCATCCGTTATTTCAGTGAAGCTTGCCGGAGTAACCGGCAGTTCAACTACTGGTACTTTTTCAACCACTTGCGTTTTCAAGAATCACCGCCTCCATCATTGAGATGGGTTTTGTAGATCATATCCTAATCCATTATACCCCAAAAAACGAAGTCGCGCAACCGATTTTCGAGATTTTTCGAGTACGACGTGAAGAGGACACGTACACTTTTTAATTATAAGGGTCGGGTGATGCAAATGTCAAGTGGCGACTTTTTGTCGGCATTTCATGGAAGGCCACCTTCAAAAAACCCTTTATCCATGCGATGAATTCCAGTTTAAAAGTCTGACACTTGAGTCGAAAACGGTGAGACGTTACGAAGATTTAACATTTTATTAACGTTTGATTGCGCTTTCTTCAGAAGGAAAGTGACGAAGCCGCAGGAGGAATTCGGCACTGCTCGGACATTCCCGTTCCGGGACACCTACGGATTATGCGTGTCCTCACAGTATCTCCGGTTTCCGCTGTGACATCCTGTCGCGGAAACCTCCGTCCAGAATTCATTTGTCCCCCCATAGTTTCCGAAACCGCCTCTTGAACTGCCAACGACGATACCAGTCAAATGGATTGAGATAGCTGATCCATCGCGTTGTGGATCGAGGTTTACCAGGATACGAACGGAAACGTCGAAGCGGGCGGTAGCCAAGAAGAGAGCGAGCATAGAGTGCGGCTCCAGCAGGGCTCATCAAGGCAATAGCTCCCATCAACGGGGAAGGGCTCCCAAATTCAAAAAAAAGCATCAAGCAAGTAATGAGAGCCAGCCAACGAAGTTGCATCGGAAAAACGAGCAAGACGACTGGAGTCGTTGGTTCTAAAACGCTCCAAATCACTGTAAGGTTTACCAGTGGGCAATAAAGGCCATCAAAGGATGTTTCAAGGTTCAAAAGTCGAGCACCAAGCGTTAAGAAGAACGCAGAAAGGGCAGAAAAGGCAAAAAAGACGGAGAGGAAACGCTTGGTTCCCCACGTCCTCTCAAGAATCCCCCCAACGAAATAAAGCCACCACAAGGTAATGAGAAGGGTTAGAAAAGCCATGCCTCCACCCGGAATGGCTACAAGAGGATACGTGAAGAGGGTCCACGGTGTTGCAAAAACCGTGCTGCTCGTCGACACCAAGAGCAGATAAACCTGATCGGGAAGTATTCGCAAAAAGAGAAGAATAAAAGTGATCGCGTTCGATAAGATGATGAAATTGGTGCCGGGAGTGTCGTGTGGAAGGATGGGTCGAAAGCGGTCGTGTCGATAAAGGGACATGGGTTCAGATTTCGTGAGTCAAAAGCGGACTTCCTGGACCAGGTGCTAGAACTCTACAGACGACTTATTTTTCCAAGAAACTGTGAGCATTGAGCCCAGAAGCTCTTTAAGAAGGTAAACGACAAAGCGCTTTTGTTAGAGAAAAGCGGGCTTACTTCTAAGTTGGCTTCACCGTCCAGTTGCTGCTGAGTTCCATCTGCAAAGGTGAGAAGAACTTCGCTGTCGCTGGCAAGATACAACGCGTCGCCAGTTTCTATATGAATCGCTTCGTTAATGGGGCTCTTGGCTCCATCGCGAATCAAATAAACGGCGCCGTGTTCTGGTTCCACTGTCAAGCTTGGCACCACAACGTCGTATTGTCGAAGTGCAAAGGCTGGTACACTGAAGAGCAGAATCGCTATGGTTATCAGTAGTTTGGTCATTTTCCTCACCTGTCTCTATTATCGTCCTCTTTAGACCGAAACTCAAGGGCAAACGTCACAAAAAGGGGGGGCCCAAAAGGACGATTTTTTGCTCGTCTAAACGGACGGTGGGCCAAAAAGGAGGCGTTCTCTAGGGAGACTTACCACAAACTTGGTCCCCTTCCCGTCTCGTTTCTCACACCAGACCTTCCCTTGATGGGCTTCAGCCACCTTTCTTACAATAAATAAGCCCACCCCGGTCCCCCCAAACCGACGGGTCGAAGAGCTGTCCAGTTGGAAAAATCGGCTAAAAATCTTTTCCCTGTATTCGGGAGGAATCCCAACCCCTTCGTCTTCTACAGTTAACTGAACCCCTTTTCCATTTTCTGCCTCGAGCGCCACCGTGATTTTCCCCCCATCCGGCGAAAACTTGGCTGCATTATCAAGCAAGTGAACCAGCAAATGGGTAAATTTGTCCCGATCCACCACGAGCGCCGGCTCACGGTCTTTCTTGACCCCGCGGGAAATCTTCACTTCGACAGGGTGTTTCTTTTGATCGATTTTCTTGATGCGAACCGCTTCCTCAACCATTTTCTTGACGGGGATCTGGATGGGTTGAAGTGAGAGTGGATCCAGATCGAATTCGTTAACCAAGAAGAGATCCTCGATGAGCATTTTGAGATGATCACTTTGACGAAGGATGTCGTCCAGAAACTCGTCTTGGCTTTTTTCATCCAGTTTGGTTCGTTGCTTTCGAAGCAAAAATGCGTACCCTTGAATAGGAACCAGTGGAGTTCGGAGTTCGTGGGAAATCACCGAAATGAATTCTTTTTTGCTTTCCTCAGTCTTTCGGATTAACTCGTAGCTTTGATTCAGGTCTTGATAGAGCTGTGCGTTTTCAATCGCCACAGCCGCCATGTTGGCAAGAACAGAGGCCTTTTTTTGATCGTCTACCCCAAAGGGGTCAATTTTGCCACCCAACTTTTTTTTGTTCATGAGCTCAAGGACCCCCATGATTTCATCCTTGGCCCACATGGGAACAGCCAAGATGGAACGCGTGGTGAATCCCGAGGCGGTATCAAACCGTTTGGCGAACCGAGGATCGGCTTGCGCATCATCCACCACGATGGCGCGACGAGTCTCCACCACCGCACCGGCAATCCCTTCCCCCTTTCGGAGGCGATACGGGGCTACCTCACCTGCCGAACCTCCAATGGCAGAACGGAAAAAAAGCTCGCCGGTCTTTTTCTCCAACAAGAGGATGGAAACAGCTTGAACATTCAGGGTCTTCTTGCTCACTTCCAGGATGAGGGTCAAGAGAAGATCGAGATCGAGCGTTGAGTTGAGAAAGAGGTTGATCTCAAGGAGTTCCTCGAGGGTCCGAATCTGCTCTTGCAGTTTTTGTGCCGAAAGTGGAGGCTTGGGCATGAAAAAACCATTCGCGCCGGAAGGAAGCTTCCCTGGGAAACAGACCCTGACGAAAAGTTCATACTTTGGTAACACGAAATGCTGGACCTGCCTTGTGGAGCCGCGCTATACTGGGATGACCTGAGACTGAAGGAGGATTTGACGTAATGCCAGTCACACCAGCTCGATTTGAGATAGGAGTGCGAAAACCTTTGCTTAACCCTGTTCACACCCTTGAATCGGTGATAACCCTCAAGCAGGAAGCCGCTCATGCACTGTCCAGTGCCATTGGTTACGTTAATAATCCTAGCAAGAAAAGAGAGGAGCAAGCGGTCCATTCGCTACTTAATGGGATTCGTGAAATCGTCGAGCAAACCGTGACGCAAACCGAAAGCCAATCTTTTACGAAATGGCGTTTTTTCGTCTCCCACATGAACACCGAATCCCCATCCCGTGAAGTTGACGTGGAGAATTGGGAAAGACAACTCGGGAAAGGGATGAAAGGCCTTCATGGTCCCT
Organism: Candidatus Melainabacteria bacterium; assembly: GCA_013286945.1. GTDB lineage: Bacteria > Vulcanimicrobiota > JABDET01 > JABDET01 > JABDET01 > JABDET01. The sequence continues at coordinate 1,484 of JABDET010000084.1, read as the reverse complement.
CAATGATCGAAAAAGGGAGAATCGTGTTGCGTCGTCTGAAAGCAGAGTTCATTGAGGAAGGCCCCGACCTGAAAGGAGCCGAGGAGTTCGCCGAGGACATTGATATTGCCCTTCGTGGGATTCCTGGGCCGTTCGGAGCTTTTGGAAAAGCGTTCCAAAGTCGGCGAATCGCGGAAACGCTGGAGCTCCTTCAGAGTCTCAAAAGGCGGGCCGATGAGATCCAGCATGTACCCGAAAAACTAGGGAAGGCAAAGGTCCTTTTAGAGCAGACTGAATACGTGATTGAAAAAGGTGGACACCAGCAGCGCCTCTGGCAAGTCGCTCCCGATGACACGACAGAAAGATCGAGCCAGCTCGAAGTTATCGTTGAATTCCCTCACGTCCCAGCCACCTTTTCCATTCCAACGCGAGAAGCCGAACAAAGAAATCTGAATGCTCCCGCTAGTGGCCAACTGGATTCTTGATAAACCCTTTGGTTTTCTTCGAATACCAAAACCCAGGAATTGGAGTGGCACACTTGGGACAAGCCCCTTCGTCAATCTTGTTCTCTATAATTTGGTAGCCAATCCGACGGATGATTGCAGCTTTACATCTCGGGCAAAAAGTGTTTTCGTGATCGCCCACTTCACCGGGTAGATTTCCAGGATAAACAAAGTGGAGCCCTTCTTCTAGGCCAATATAAGTGGCTTTCTCCAACGTTTCCGGTGAGGTCCCATCCGTATCGGTCATCTTGTAATCCTTGTGGAATGCGGTTACATGCCACGGGATATCAGGCGAAATGCCTTTCAAGAATCGTGCAATGTTGTGGAGCTCCTCATTGGAATCATTGAATCCGGGAATCACCAAAGTTACGATTTCAAGCCAAAATCCTTTCTCAACCAACAGCGGAATGGTTTGAAGCACATTGTCCAACTTCCCACCCAGCTTTCGGTAGTTCTTATCACGAAAACTTTTCAAGTCCACCTTGTAGAGATCCACCCAAGGCTTGATGTAATCAATCACCTCAGGAGTTCCATTCCCGTTGGAAACGTAGGAGGTTACAAGCCCATGGGCCTTGGCCTCTTTGAAAATGGCCATACCCCACTCACTGGTGATCAAAGGTTCATTGTAGGTGCTGGTGACGATCTGGGCTCTGCTCTTGGACGCGAGTTCAACAAACTCTATGGGGGTCATCGGGACTGGTTGCGCAATTTCATCGGAAGCCGGGTCGCGCAACACCTGGGAGGTGACCCAGTTTTGGCAATAGCCACAATGGAAATCGCACCCCAACATTCCAAAACTAAGCGCTTTGCTCCCTGGCAAGGCATGAAAAAAGGGCTTTTTTTCAACCGGATCAAGCTGGAGGGCCCCTACATAACCGTGTGGAACGAGAAGCTTTCCCTTCTCATTAAACCGAACCTTGCAAATGCCCCTCAACCCGTCCAAAATCCGCGCGGTCACGAACCCATCCCCACCATTGTTCCCGGGTCCACAGAGGATGAGAA
>JABDET010000083.1 GCA_013286945.1 Candidatus Melainabacteria bacterium | reverse complement strand
GTAAGCGTAAGCCAGCCGGCCACTTCTCCTTTTTCTCGGGGAAAAAGCTCTCGACCGAGCAAAGCCGTTATCAAAACGGTCCCAATCCCACAAAGTGCTGCTGGAAAACGTGCAGCAAAAAGGCTGACCCCACCGAAAAGTTTAAACGAAACCATCATCATCCAGTAGAGAAGGGGTGGTTTGTAAAAGGCGAGTGAACCATGATAAATGGGGAGGATCCACTCATGCTTGGCCATCATCTCTTTCGCGATTCCGATGTAGAGGGGCTCATCCGAATGCCCGCCTGCCAAAGGGTTGCCCAATCGAACAAGGAAAGCAAGTGCGGAAACAAAAATAAGTGCTGCCAGTTCCTTATCGATTTTCATTCTGCTGAATCAGGAGTGTAATGGCTTTTTTCCATGGGCCCAGATATTTTTTCGGCGAGTCTCTGAGGATTTGGGGCTTCTGGAAAAACGAACCGGTGTCAACGACACTTTGGAATCCCTCATCTTCGAGCCATGACCATGACTGCAGTCGATTATAACCGAGATAGGAGAGGCTCCCTTCTCCGTCGCTGGCGGCTTGTTGAAGTGTCATCAGTTGTTTCTTGACGAGGGGGAGCAGGACAAAGATTCCGTCAACTTTCGTCTCTGGTTCCACCGGTTCTCCGGCAAATGTGCGTAGAGAGGTCGCATGCGAGCTTGCGATTAACACGTGATGTCTCTGTAATTCATCAGCCTCACAAACAAGTGGGCAACCAAGCGGAAGCTCGAGTCTCTCGGCCTGTGGGTTGTAGAAGTAGTCCGGATCGGGAAGAGCTTGAACACCATTGCACATCACCTCTTCAACCATCCAAGTATCTCGAGCATTGAGCAACTGTCGAAGTGTGTCGCGAAGTCTATCGTACGCGAAAGCGTACTCTCCCAGAAACTTTCCCCGAATGACTTCGTTTAGAACAGAACCAGGGGGCGAGTTCCTGTCTTCCACGAGACAGCCGAGATATAAGCGATACGCTTCATTCAGTTGCGGATGATCGGTTTGAGGAAAAAAGAGATCAGTGAGTAATCCATCATTTTCAGATAGCCCGTCAAAGGCTTCACCCGCGGATTGAGTGAAACGAAAATCGTGTTCCGGAAATTGCAGGGAAGCATTTTTTGCAACCTGAATGTATTTTGGATTATTTTCGGCAATCAAAATTCTCACTTTTTTTACTTCTCCTTTTAGTTTGTTCTTGTAGTTACGCTCTCACAGTTTTAAGTTCCTGGCAAAAAAAGGATTTAACTTCGTTTTTTAGAAGTGATTGCAACGTCTTTATCGATCTGTGTTTTTAGGAGGTTTACAATAATGAAGTTCAGAAATTTTTCACTAGGAATTTGTAGTCTTTATGCTTGTTCCATGCTTTTCATCTCGGGTTGTTCCCAATCGCAAACGCCGTCAGCAAGCACCACGCCGGCCCCTGCGACAAGTGAATCAGCAGCTCCTGTGGCAGAAGCCCCAGCAGCACCGTCCCCAGATGCGGCCACCATCACGGGTAAAGTTTCTTTTCAAGGAGCTGCCCCTTCGATGAAAACGGTCTCCATGAGCAAGGAGTCTTCTTGCGACAGTGCACACAAAGCAAAACCTCAACATGAAGAGACGGTGGTGGTAAACCCAAACAAGACTCTCCGCTATGTCTTCGTGTACGTGAAGAGCGGCGCCAATGCGGCCAATGCGGCACCTCCTGCCCCCTTAACACTTGATCAAAAAACTTGCTGGTATACCCCCCATCTTCTAGGGGTAATGGTTGGGCAAACGATTAACGTTGTTAACAGTGATTCAGGGGTGCTTCACAACATTCATTTTATGCCTAAGAGCAATCCACCACTTAACTTTGGCCAGCCAGGTCCAGCTCCTGGAGCGACCCCGCCATCACGATCCGTGGTTTTCCATAAGGCAGAGATTATCCCCGTGAAATGCGATGTGCATTCTTGGATGCATGCGGTGGTAGCGGTAAGCGATAATCCATACTTTGGTGTGACGGATGAAACCGGAAACTTCAAGATTACGGGTCTGCCTCCAGGGAGTTACACCCTGACAGCTTGGCACGAAAAATACGGAACTCAGGACATTCAAGTTAAGGTAGGAAAGAAAGAAAAGAAAACCGTTAACTTTACCCTTAAATAAATCCAACGATGAAAACAAGCGCGAGACCTAAAGAAGGGCTTTTTCTTGGACTAACTTTTGGTTTGATTGTGGTTCTTGGCACTGTCTTCTTCTTTAAGAAGTGGTTGCCAGACTTGGCGTCGGATCGCGTTGAAATCGATCATCTTTTTTACACGATTCTCATCATGACGGGAATCGTTTTTATTTTAGTCCAAGGAATCACAGGATACTTTATTTGGAGGTACAGTGATCCCACCCCGGAGCGAGCGGTGTATCTTTCTCACAGTCGTTCCCTAGAAATCACATGGACAACGGTGACCGCTTTGCTCATGCTGGCTCTTGGAGTTTGGGGCTTAAGCCTTTGGAAAAATGTGACGACTGGAAACGCTCCTTCCAAGGCGTTGGCGGTAGAAATTACGGGGCAACAATTTCAATGGAACATTCGATACCCAGGTCCTGATAGCAAATTCGGCCGCGTGGATCCTCATCTGATCAGTGATGACAATGCACTTGGCTTGGATCCGAAGGACAAAGCCTCAAAAGATGATGTCGTGGTTCAAGACGATCTTTACTTGGTGGTGAATAGGCCCGCGATCGTGACGCTTCGCTCCAAGGATGTCATTCACAGCTTTTTCTTGCCTAACTTTCGCGTGAAGCAAGATGCAGTCCCTGGGATGAGCATTGACACCTGGTTTACCCCAACGAAGATTGGAGACTACGAAATCGCTTGCGCGCAATTTTGTGGACTAGGGCATTACACCATGCGGGGAATGGTGCATGTGCTTTCGCAAGAACAGTTTGACCAAAAGATGAAGGAACTGGGTCATGTTAGCTATCAGCATCATTTGCTGACTTTGAAAGGGGAATGAGTTATGCTTGAGGTCCAGGGAGCACATGCAGTACATCATGAGCTAGGTTTTTTTAGGAAGTATGTTTGGAGCCTCGACCATAAAGTGATTGGGATACAGTACCTCATCACGTCCTTTATCGTAGCGCTTGTAGCTGGAGCTCTTGCCATGCTGATCCGTTTGAATTTGGCTTGGCCAGCTCATGTATGGCCACTGCTTGGGAAAATTTTTCCCCATGCCATGGAGGGGGGCGTCATGAAGCCGGAGTTTTATGCGTCACTCTTTACGATGCACGGCACGCTCATGGTCTTCTTCTTTCTTTCGATTGCGCTTGTCGGTGGGTTTGGAAATTACCTGATTCCTCTTCAAATTGGTGCGCGTGACATGGCTTTCCCTTTCTTGAATGCGCTTTCTTATTGGACTGTTCTTGTTGGAATTCTCGTGATGTTTGCTTCGTTTTTTGCTCCGACTGGAGCGGCTGCCGCGGGCTGGGTTTCGTATCCACCTTTAAGTGCCTTAAAAGACGCGATTCCCGGTTCGCAGATTGGGCAGACCTACTGGATTGTTGGGATGGTTTTCTTCATTGCTTCGTTTACGATGGGTGGATTAAATTTTGTTACCACAATCTTGAACCTTCGTGCCAAGGGGATGACTTTTACACGTCTCCCGTTAACCACGTGGACCATCTTCGTGGTGTCCATTCTTGGAATTCTGGCATTTCCTGCGCTAACCGCTGGAAGCATCATGCTGTTGTTTGATCGCCACTTTGGAACAAGCTTCTTTCTCCCTGCAGGCCTGTACATGTCAGGGCAAGTTCAGCCCCACGAAGGGGGATCCCCTCTTTTGTGGCAGCACCTGTTCTGGTTCTTGGGCCACCCGGAAGTTTACATCTTGATGCTTCCTCCGATGGGTTTTACTTCCGACATTCTCTCTACGTTTACACGGAAACCAATCTTTGGTTATATTGCCATGGTGGCATCGGTGCTAGCCATCGGAGCCTTAAGTTTTGTGGTTTGGGGACATCACATGTTTCTAAGTGGCATGAACCCGTACCTTGGAATGTTTTTCACGTTAAACACGATGATTATCGCCGTTCCCTCTGCGGTAAAAACATTTAACTGGATGGCAACCCTATGGGGTGGAAAGATTCGCTTCACGGTTCCCATGCTTTTTGCCCTTGGGATCATTTCAATTTTTGTCACCGGAGGATTGAGTGGCATTTTCCTCGGAAGCTCACCGGTTGACATTCATCTCCATGACACTTACTTTGTGATTGCCCACTTTCATTTTGTGATGGCAGGGGCCGCGTTGTTTGGTGTTTTTGCTGCCACTACATTGTGGTTTCCAAAAATGTTTGGACGAATGATGAACGAGCCCCTTGGAAAGATTCATTTTTGGTTTACCTTCATCGCTTACTACTGTGTCTTCTTTCCCATGCACTATCTTGGAATGAATGGGATGATGCGCCGCCTTTATGATCCCACGAAGTATGAATATCTAAGGGCAGATCAGCCTATTAACGTTTTCATTTCGATTAGCGCTTTTGTTTTGGGAGCAGCCCAGCTTGTCTTCATGATTAACTTCTTCTGGAGCATGTTCAAAGGGAAGAAGGCTGGCAACAACCCTTGGGAAGCCAATGGGTTAGAATGGACCACCACCTCCCCCCCCTCCGCACGACAATTGGGTTGGGCCCGATCCGGTGGTGTACCGATGGCCTTATGATTATAGCTTTCCTGGAGCTCCCAAAGACTATTTGCCCCAGACGATTTCAGATCAAGACATCAAATCAACGAACAAGTACTGAAAAGATGGATCAGGTACTCATTAAGGATGAGCCGAAAAATGGTGACCTCTTGTTCCAGTCCGTTCAACGGGCTGTGCTCAAGCTGAAGGATTATGCCCTTCTTCTCAAGCTTCGACTTTCACTCTTGGTTCTTTTTTCGACACTGGTTGGATTTTGGCTGGCCTCTCCAAGCCAGATGGATCTCTGGTTGCTCGCAAAACTTGCCTTAGGTGCGTTTTTGATTATTGGCGGGGCCAATGCCTTTAATGAAATTATCGAGAGAAATCCAGATGCCCTGATGAAACGAACGGCGATCCGTCCACTCCCTTCGGGGCGGATGGGGCTTCGCGAGGCTTGGGGTATTGCACTTCTCTCGTCGATAAGTGGAATTTTGATTTTGAGTCTGGGTGTCAATGGCTTGACTGCTCTCCTTGCTCTTACTGCGTTTTGCCTTTATGTTTTTGCCTACACGCCGTTGAAACGAATTGGACCTTGGTGTGTTTTCGTGGGCGCTTTCCCGGGAGCTATTCCCGCGATGATGGGTCCAGTCGCCATTCATCACGCGATTACCCCGCTCAGTTGGTTTTTGTTTGGGATTGTTTTTCTGTGGCAATTCCCTCATTTTTGTGCCATCGCCTGGGTAGCTCGCGAAGACTATGAGAGGGCAGGCTTTAAGGTGTTAACTCATCCTGAGAATCCGCTGTTCACCGCCTACCAGATTCTCTTGTTTTCCTGTGCGTTGGTTGGCGTAAGTCCTTTGCTTACTTTGATGCACCATGCAGGGACCTATTATCTCATCGGTTCCCTTTGCCTCAGCTTGCTGCTTGTAACCTACGCGCTCGTGTTCTGGTTTAATCATTCTCGCTCTTACGCTCGCCAAATGATGGGGATGGCATTGCTGTATCTCCCTTTACTCTTCATCTTAATGATTTTGGATAAGGTGCCGGTCTCATGGTAAGCACGATTCCAAAGTCAAACCCGATCATTCCTGTAGACGGCTCTTCGCACGATTTCGGCGGAGGAGGAAGCAGGCCCACCCCTCCATCAGGGGAAGGATCCCAACATTTCTTTTCTAGACAAATCGCGTTGCTTTTTTTTCTAGCAACCGTGACCATGCTTTTTGGCGGCATGACGAGTGCCTTGCTTATCCGTCGCGCTGCCCCGGACTGGAAGCCAATCTTTTTCCCTTCGCTCCTTTGGTTGAATACGGGGATCATCTTGCTTTCGAGTGTCACCTTGGAAATGTCGCGATATGCCTTAAAACGATCACAACTCGGGACTTATCGTTTCTTCGTCAATTTCACAACACTCCTTGGCATCGCTTTCCTCGTAGGTCAAGTCATGGCCTGGCAGCAGCTAGCTGCACACGGAATTTTCCTACCGACAAGCCCGCACAGCTCCTTTTTCTATCTTTTGACCGGT
>JABDET010000082.1 GCA_013286945.1 Candidatus Melainabacteria bacterium | reverse complement strand
TCATAAACCACTGGGCGCAACGGGTTTCTGAAGATATCTCGAAGATTGTCAATAAGACAATTTCGATCAGTGACGGTACTCAAGAGGTTCTTCAACCTGCAAAGCTTAAGGAAAAGCACGTCGGTCCCCGCGTGATTGGAACCATTGAGTTAGAGAATGAACCTCCGTTTTATGTCATGATGGGATTGAAAGATACCGCGGTCATGATTGACTTGTTTATGGGTGGCGATGGAACGGGGGCGGTTGAAGAGTTTACCGACATCCAAACGGGAATTTTGGAAGAGATGTTCAATCAGATGGGAAACTCCTTTGCAACCACTTTGGCTGAACTCATTGGCAAAAAGCATAAATGTTTGCCTCCAAAGGTTCAGATGAATGGGGTCGACTTTCTTCCAGCTCAGCTTTTTTGTGTGAACTATAAGCTGAAATACAGTGACCTAATTGAAGGTCCGTTCATCGTTCTCATTGGAACTCAGCAAGCGGCAGAGCTCGGCACTCAGATCACGCACGCGAAGGCAAGCGATGCTGGGTCAAAGCGGGGGGCTTCCGGTGCAGGGGAGCCCAAGCCTGGAAGTAAGGAAGAAAGAGAAGTTTATGCGAAGTCGGCTCAATTCCCCCAACTGAACGCACAAGCTCCTTTGCAGAGAGTAGGGAATCTCGAGCTCATTTTCGACGTCTTGTTGCAACTGACCGCCGTCCTTGGCAGAACAGGGATTACAATCAAGGATTTGGTTGAATTAGGTCCTGGCTCTGTTTTGGAACTCGACAAATTGGCAGGCGAACCTGTGGAGCTTTACGCCAACAACAAGTTGGTGGCAAAAGGAGAAGTGGTGGTGATCGACGAAAGATTTGCCATTCGAGTAACAGAAACTGTGAGTCCAGTAGAACGGTTGCAAGGTCTAAAATCACAAGTTTAAAAAGATTTTCCTGGGCGGGATGTTGGATCAAGAGGTAGTAGGGGAAGGGGCCCGGGATTGCCTTTCAAAAAGGCTAGGTTTTTTGGGAGTTTAGCTCTTTTCACCACCGGCGTTGTTTTTGCACAACAAGCTCAGACTATTCCTATTCCTAAACTCGATATTGGAGTTTCCACGGCCAAGAATCCTCACGAGGTTGCCCTCAGTGTTCAAATTCTCCTTTTGCTGACGGTCTTAACGCTTGCTCCTTCCATTTTGGTGTTGATGACTTCCTTTACCCGAATCATTGTGGTTCTTTCGTTTTTGAGGAGCGCACTTGGAACACAGCAACTTCCCCCCAATACGGTACTCGTAAGCTTCGCGCTATTCTTAACGTATGCCACGATGGCTCCAGCTCTCAACCAAATTAATCACGATGCCTTGCAACCTTACCTGAATGGGAAAATTTCTCAGGTGGAAGCCGCGAAGCGATCGAGTGTTCCTTTGAGAAAATTCATGTTAAGACAAACAAGGGAAAAAGATTTAGGATTGATTGTGCGTATGGCACAAATGCCCCGACCGAAATCGCCAGACGATGTCCCCTTTGCGCTTATTGTGCCAGCCTTTGCATTGAGCGAGTTCAAGACCTCGTTTCAGATTGGGTTTGCACTGTTCATTCCGTTCCTGATCATTGACATGGTCATTGCCTCAACGTTAATGAGCCTTGGAATGCTTATGTTGCCACCGGTCATGATTTCTCTCCCATTCAAGATTCTTCTTTTTGTTTTGGTGGATGGATGGTACTTGGTGGTTGGAAGTCTATGGCAAAGCTTTCAGTAAAGGAGGTGGATGAAAAATGACCCCGTCATCAGCCATAGCCCTTGGACGTGAGGCTTTGTTTCTCGCGCTCATGGTGAGTGCTCCTGTGCTTGGGTTGGGATTGCTGGTTGGTTTATCGGTGAGTATCTTTCAATCGGTAACCAGCATTCAAGAAATGACGCTAACTTTTATCCCGAAGATCTTAGTTGGAGCTTTTGCGGGCTTAGTGTTTGGGCCTTGGATGCTCAGAACGCTCATGGAGTTCACCATTCGAATTCTTACGAGTATTCCGCAGTTTGCGAAATCATAGGGAGGCGCCCTAGTGGATTGGATTCACGCCGCCACGTTTCAATTTGAAGCGGCCATTTTGGTGTTTGTGCGCATTTTGGCCATTCTGTCGAGCGTTCCGTTTTTTGGGACACGTCAGATTCCTCCCATGGCTAAGATCGGGTTCAGCTATTTTTTGGCGATGATTCTTTTCCCAGTGGTCCCGCTTCCGGCATCCCTTCCGATCAACTCCATCTTCTATTTCCTGATGGTGGGGAAAGAGGTTATGGTAGGCTTCATCATCGGTTACGTGAGTTTTATCTTGTTGACCTCCGTACAAGTTGCAGGGCAGATCATCGATCTTCAAATGGGGTTTGGAATCGCGAATGTGTTTAACCCGCTCCTCAACATCCAACAAAGCGTTATGGCGCAATTTGAATACCTCTTGGCTGTCTTACTTTTTGTGCTGATGGATGGGCATCATCTCCTCTTATTAGCCTTGCGTGAGAGCTTTAAGATTATTCCTTTGGGTCATATGCATTTTAGCATACACACTTTTAATCTGGTTAATGGATTTCTTGCGAGGATGTTTGTCATTGCGTTTCAAATTGCCATTCCAAGTCTTGCAGCATTGTTCATTACCAATTTGTGTCTTGGTTTCATGTCACGTCTTGTCCCACAGATGAACGTCTTTTTTGTTGGATTTTCCATTACGCTGGTGGTCGGATTTCTTGTTCTTTTTATCAACATGGGAGATTTGGCTAGCGTGTATCACCGCTTATTTGGAGAAGTGATTCAGCAAACTCTAGCGACCATGAAAGCGTTGCGCTAAGGAACGATGAGAAATGGCTGATCCAAGCAAAACTGAACCGGCAACACCCAAGAGAAGGCAACAAGCTCGAGACAGTGGGCAGATCGCACGTTCCACGGAAGTCAACACTTTTCTTGTGTTGCTGTTTACCCTGACCACCTTGCGCTATACGGTGCATTCATACCTTTCAAACCTTGAGATGGTGGCGAAACATTACTTGGGTCATCTGGGATCCTTTGAATGGAGCTTAAGTCTTTTCCGATCGAATTTGATTTATATGGTTTTGCAGGCGCTTACCATTGTTTATCCGGTTTTCCTTGCCGCAGCCATGGCCGGCTTGCTGGCGGGTATGTTCCAAGCTGGCCTTAAAATAAGTCTTAGACCAATCATGCCCAATCCAGGAAAGCTCAATCCCTTAAACGGCTTCAAACGAGTTTTCTCCCTTCACGGCCTCACTGAGTTTCCAAAGTCAACCATCAAGATTTTTCTTGTGGGACTGATTGCTTACACGACGGTAAAAAAGCGTTTTGGTGAGCTGCTTCTTCTTGGGAATATTGAGCTAAAACTGGGGCTCTTGCTGATATGCGATATCGTCTATCAGTTAATCGTGCGAATTTTGATCGTCTTAGCTATTCTGGCCATCCTTGATTATCTCTATCAGAAACGACAATTTGAAAACAACATGCGCATGACCAAAACGGAAATAAAAGAAGAGCTTAAGCAAGCCGAAGGAGACCCGCAGATTCGTAGTCGTATCCGAGCCAAGCAGCGACAGATCGCGATGAGGCGAATGATGCAAGAAGTTCCGAAGGCGGTTGTGGTGGTGACAAATCCTGTCCACTTAGCGATCGCACTCAAATACGAAGATGACATGGCCGCACCGCAAGTGATCGCCAAGGGAGCTGGGTTTATTGCGGAGCGCATTAAAGAAATTGCTAAAGAAAACAAGATTCCAATTCTCGAGAGACCACCGGTGGCTCAGCTGCTGTTCAGGACCGTGGATCTTGGAAAGTTTGTTCCGCCAGAACTTTATCACACCGTGGCAGAAATTATTGCTTACGTTTATCAGCTTAAAGGGGTACTCGTGGGATGAAAGAATTTTTCAAGAAGGGAGAAGGTTTGGATAAAAAATGGCTTTAACGGCCTCGAGTCCGCGTTTGTCTGAGCATCGGTTGTTTAAGAATGCCGACTTAATGATTGGCATTGGCGCTGTTGGCGTCATTGCCATGATGATCATTCCGATTCCTTCGATCATTCTTGATTTGCTTTTGGTGTTTGATATTGCCCTTTCCTTGATCATTCTCTTAACAGCCATGTTTACATTGGAGCCACTTAGTTTTTCGTCATTCCCGGGCCTCCTGTTGGTCATTACGCTGTTTCGCTTGTCCTTGGAAGTCTCGAGCACTCGCCTCGTTCTCCTGGATGCCTACGCAGGACGAGTCATACAATCGTTTGGGCACTTTGTGGTTGGAGGAAATTACGTTGTGGGGTTCGTGGTTTTTCTCATCTTGATTGTGATTCAATTCGTGGTGGTCACTTCGGGTGCGACGCGCGTTGCTGAAGTGGCGGCGCGATTTACCTTGGATGCTATGCCTGGAAAACAAATGGCGATTGATGCCGATCTCAATGCTGGGCTCATAAACGAAGAAGAAGCACGAAGGCGACGAAAGGAAATTGAACAGGAAGCGGACTTTTATGGAGCCATGGATGGTGCCAGCAAATTCATTCGCGGTGATGTGGTAGCGGCTATCCTGATCCTGGTGATTAACATCATCGGCGGATTTATTATCGGAATGGCCCAACGGGGAATGGGAATTCTTGAAGCCTTGCAAACGTATACCCTTTTAACGGTAGGCGAAGGCATTGTCACCGAACTACCAAGTTTGTTTGCTTCGGTAGCCACAGGTTTTATCGTGACTCGTGCAGCAAGCCAAAAGAATCTTGGAGAAGAAATCACCTCGCAAATTTTCAGTCAGCCAAGAGCGGTCTTGGTGGTGATCTTTACGTTAGGAGTTTTTGCCTTAATCCCAGGACTCCCGACCATTCCCTTTGGGGCTCTGGCTATCGGGATGTATGCGATGTATCGGGTCATTACGCAAGCGGCCAAAGCGCCTCCACCAGCTCCCGTGGTTGAGGAAAAACCGAAGGAACCCGAGAGTGTCGTGCCATTGCTCCATTTGGACCCGATGGAACTCGAAATCGGGTACGGGCTTATTCCACTTGTGGACGCCGTGGAAGGAGGCGATCTCTTGGGTCGCATCACCATGATTCGTCGACAAGTGGCCATGGATTTAGGACTCGTGGTACCCCCCATTCGTGTCCGAGACAACATGCAATTAAAACCGAACAATTACAGCATCAAGATCTATGGGCTCGAGGTGGCCAAAGGTGAAGTCATGGTGGGCCGATTCCTAGCCATGAATCCTGGGACAGCTACGGAAGAAATTGAAGGGGTGAGCATCAAGGAGCCCGCATTTGGGTTGCCGGCCGTTTGGATTACCGAAGGCTCGAAATCTCAAGCGGAAGCACTGGGCTACACGGTCATTGATGGCGGAACCGTAATTGCCACTCACCTCTCGGAAACCATTCGAAGTCAGGCGGCTCAACTGCTTGGACGCCAAGAAGTACAAACCTTACTGGATAACATCAAGAGCACCCATCCTGTTATTGTGGAAGAGCTCATTCCAAATCTCCTCACGATTGGGGAACTTCAGAAGGTCTTGCAAAATCTTCTTAGAGAACGCATTTCGATTCGAAATTTCCTCCTCATTCTCGAAACCTTGGCTGATCATGCGAAAGCCACTCGAGATCCGGAACAACTGACCGAATTGGTGCGTCAAGCCTTGGCCCGTGCCATTTGCAGGGAATACATGCAATCCGATGGAACCCTGCGGGTGCTGACCTTAGATCAAAAGCTTGAGGCCATGATCGCCGATCTCATCAAGAAAGGGCAGCGTGAAGTTGTTGGAGCTATCGATCCGCAAACGTTGCGTTCGTTGTACGGTTCGCTCCTAAAGCAGGTGGAAAAGGTGACCAAAGAGGGGCTGCAACCAGTCTTGCTTTGCTCTCAAATCATTCGACCATACTTCCGTCGCTTGGTGGAGCGTATTATTCCTCACCTCGTGGTATTGAGCTACAATGAAGTAGTCCCTGAGGCCGGGGTCCAATCGGTGGGTGTGGTGTCTTTGGAAGGAGAAAAGGTGGAGCTTTGATGGAAACGCTGAAAGATGCTTTGGAAAAAGATCAGAAGATAAAAATTGAAGGAGATGGGCGCTCAATTATCGCTATTGTCGATTCAATTGAAGCAGGTTCTTTTGGGATAAAAGCCACAGACAACAGTCCGGAACTCATCGGGCTTAAGATTGGTGCCAAAGTCCAAGGGACCTTCTTAAAAGAACAAAAGGTTTGTTTGTTTGAAAGCCGAGTTCTCAAGAAAGAGATCTCTCCCCCCAAAGTCTTGCTGTCTTGGCCAAAGTCGTTTGTTCACGAAGACTTGAGGTGTTATCAAAGGGCTGATTTTACCGGTGTTGAGGGTCCCATTTCATTTCGATATGCTTTGGTCAAAAAAGGACAGTCCGAGGAAATTGAATTTCGAGAACGAGGAATGGCTACTTGGGTAGGAGGTAATGGATTGGTGATGGTTACCCTAAATGAAATTCCACGTGGAACTGTTTTGGCCATCGAACTCAATCGGCCAATTTCTAATGCT
>JABDET010000081.1 GCA_013286945.1 Candidatus Melainabacteria bacterium | reverse complement strand
CGCGGAATGGAGACTTGCTGTGCACTATGGATTCTACGGCTAACGCAATAATTCTTGGAATATCCGATTCTACCGCTTCACGAATGACTAAATCTGACATGCCTGGTAAGCCTTCTTGAGGGCTTCCATGAAAAAAAGATTTTCTTCATGAGTCCCCAGAGTAACGCGAATCCATCCACGCATTCCTAAAGGAGTTCCTGGGCGAATGATGACCCCCATCGAAAGAAGGGATTTAAAAACCGCTTGATCATCTCCACCGGTCCTCAAGACAAGAAAGTTGGACTGCGTTGGAAGGTAGGTAATTCCAATTCTCGCTAATTCCTCATAAAAGAACTTTTTTTCACGGGAGATGAGTTGCTGTGTGGCACGATAATGCTCCACATCTCCGAGAGCCGCTATGGCCGCCGTTTGGGCTAAACTGTTCACATTAAAGAGGGGGCGAACGCGGTTTAAATAGTCGGCCATGGTTGTGGATGTGATCCCATAACCGACACGAATTCCGGCAAGACCGTACGCTTTCGAAAACGTCCGAAGTACGATGAGGGAATACCCTTTCATGACATGGTTAATGCTTTTCCGCAAATCATATCCTTCAATAAAGTCACTGTAAGCTTCATCCAGCACAACCAAAATATGTTTTGGAATGGCTTTTAGGAAGGCTTCCAATTGATTCAAGTCAATCACGGTGCCGGTTGGATTGCCGGGACTGCACAGAACAATCATTTTCGTTTTTCCGGTGATGGCTTTCTCGATTCCTCTTAAGTCGTACTGATAGGAGGCATCTAACGGAACCTTAACGAGAGTTCCTCCCATTTGTTTGACGTCTTCGTTATAAACCGCGAAAGAAGGTTGGCCGACAATCACTTCGTCTTTGCGTTCAAGTGAAACTTCCATCAACATTCGGATAATCTCAACCGCTCCGTTTCCGATGATCAGTTGAGTTTCGGGGACATTGAGGTGTTTTGAGAGCGCTTGCTTGAGGTAAAAGGTGCTATCGTCCGGATAAAGCTGTAACTTGTTGAGGGCTGCTTGGATGGCTTTTAGGGCCAGTGGGGAAGGGCCCAGTGGATTTTCGTTGGAAGCGAGCTTGACGATGCGCGGTAAACCAAGCTCTCGTTCGACTTCTTCGATCGGTTTTCCGGGAATGTAGCGACGAAGGGTGAGAATCTCAGGGCGGACGACTGGTTCGTTTTCCGCCATTATTGGTAGCCGCACCCGGAGGGGCTAAACGATCTGCAGGTAAACTCGTAAATCGCCATCTTAACTTTTGCTTCCTGGATACGACAGAAAAAAGACAAACCCTCTGGAGCGCCTGGTCCCATCAACCGTGTTGGGCAGCGTAAACACATTGCCGAGCGGTCAGGAAGCCGATCTTATACGCTTCGGCCGATGCTTGAACCAGTGACCTCGAAAAGCCTTGCCTTAGTGTAGGGGTGCTTCTAGCTTCTGAAGCTTCCAAGCAACGGCGGATCGCATCGTTTGCCAGAAAAATCGAGCGGCCGATCGCTTCCTGCATGGAATGCACGGAACCGTTGCCGACAGTTTTGGCGAAGTCTTCAAGACCTAGGGTGGATCCCTCTTGGACGGAATCTGATTCGGATTTGGTGTGGGATCCCCGTGAGTGGGGAGTTCTCCTATGATCAGCTGGATGGCGGCCTTCGAGTATCCCCAATTCCATAGCCTCAAGAGAGGCGCTGGAGAGTTCAAGCCGGCACTGGTCTACACTACTTGGGAATTCCGAGTTCGATAGGCCTTGGAAAAAAGTTTCCCTCCTCGCACGAACCTGTGATAAACACGGACCGTCGAAGCAAGGGGAGGGCAGGTACTGATCGGTCGTGGAAGCCACGAGTCGATTGGCTATCTCGACTGCTTGGTCCCGAATGGTATTGAGATCGGGGAATCCGTAGTTTTCCCGCAGCAGCTGCTGTTGGGTGGCGCAAAGAAGCCACGTTCCTCCGTAAATTTTATCCTCGGCCATGGTTCAGCTCTCCTCGACCCAAAGCATCAATCTTATTCTAACACAAATGGAGAGCGGTTGAAAACGTCGGTTTGTTGCGGAATTGTTAAGATTTCGGAAGGGTGCTGGAACGGTGGTGCGTGCCGCGGAGTTTTTGGATGGCCACCTCTGGTGGGTCATCGGTAGAAAAAACAGCGCTTCCAGCCACGAGAATGGTTGCCCCTGCTTCGCGGACAAGGGGAGCCGTGTTCGGGTGGATCCCGCCATCCACTTCAAGCTCAATGGGATGCTTCGCCGTATCAAGGAGTTGTTTCGCCTTTCGTATCTTCGGTAGCATTTCCTCAATGAAAGGTTGTGATCCAAAACCGGGATCAACGGTCATCACGAGCAGAAGATCGATCAGGTCAAGGACATTTTCGGCATGAGAAAGGGGAGTGGCTGGATTGATAGCCAAGCCTGCTTTCTTTCCAAGAGACTTGATTGAATGCAAAGTGCGGTACAGGGTTGGGCATGTTTCCGCGTGGACGGTAAGAATGTCCGCACCTGCATTAGCAAATTCTTTGAGGTAACGATCAGGCTCCGTAATCATCAGGTGGACATCGAAGGGGAGTTTGGTGCTCTTTCGGACCGATTTTACGATCATTGGCCCCATCGTGATGTTTGGAACAAAGTGTCCATCCATGATATCAAAATGAATCAGGTCAGCGTGATCTTTGATTCGGTTAATTTCCCATTCGAGTTTGGAAAAGTCAGCACTGAGCAAGGAAGGGGCAATCTTAATCATGACATGAAGTGCTCAAGGCCGATCGTGAGCCCTTTTGATTTTAGAACGCGGCGAATTGCCAAGATGACTCCGGGCATGAACGATTCGCGGGAAAGGCTGTCATGACGAATGGTCAAGAGCTGACCCAGGCCACCGAAAAGAACCTCTTCATGAGCAACAAGCCCGGGAAGTCGAACCGAATGAAGTCGAATTCCTTGCATACTTCCACCACGGACTCCGCTGATTTTTTCTTCTTCTTTTTCGGTTTTTTCGAAGGATGATCGATTCTTAAGCATGAGCTCTGCCGTGCGAATAGCGGTTCCAGACGGAGCATCAATTTTCTTGTCGTGGTGGAGTTCAATGATTTCACTCCAAGAAAAATACTTTGAAGCTTCTTCCGCAAATTTCATGAGTAAAACCGCTCCAATCGCAAAATTTGGAGCAATGAATACTGGGGTTTGGTTTTGTTCGCTCCACGATCGAATGTTGGCTAAATCACTTTCAGTAAAACCGGTGGTTCCGATGACACAGCTTACTTTGTTTTTTACACTGGCTTCAATGTTTTTGAGCGCACTTTGATGTCGCGTGAAATCAACCAGAACTCTTGGTTTTCGTTGCTTTAGAACTTCTTCCAGAGAGTTTGAGATGGCGACCCCAATTGTTCCGATGCCAGCAACCACCCCGGCATCGTCTCCAGTGGCTTCATGATCGATGGCCCCCACAAGCGACAGATCGGATTCTCTCGAAATCGCTTTCACCACTTCTCTTCCCATTTTGCCGACAGCGCCGGTGACAACCACCGAGATTTTTTCGCGATTTTCCATGATATCACCCAAAACGAATTTCTTCGGTAACGGGGCCAAGCACTGCCCAGGTTCCAAGCTCAGGTCTTAACAATTCTTTTGCGATGTCACGAACATCTTCCATGGTGACCGATTGAATCTTGTCCAGGAGCTCCTTGTGCGAAATAAACCGCTGATAGTAAAGTTCACTCTTCGCTAATCGAATCATTCGAGTTGAACCACTTTCTAATGTCAAGCTTAACGATCCCTTCAAATGTTCCTTCGCGTGCTTAAGCTCCTTTCGGGTTACTCCTTTGTCTTGAATCTCCGAAAGAATTTCGAGGAGATGTTGAATCACCGTTTGGACCGTTGCAGGATTGGCGGCGCCGTAAACACCAAAAAGAGCCGAATCCGCATAGGCTCCTTGAAAGCTTGTCACCGTATAAGCAAGTCCGCGCTTCTCGCGAATTTCTTGGAACAAACGTGAGCTGGTATTTCCTCCAAGGATTGTGTCTAAAACCAGAAGTGGGTAGCGTCGTTCATCTTTTTGGGAGAATCCTTTCATTCCAAGACAAAAATGGACTTGCTCAATCTCCTTGCGCTTCAAGATTCGATGCGATGAAAACTGGGCAGGTGGAATTGGAACCTTGCCTCCATTCGATGACGTGTCAAATGAAAGATACTTTTCAACCATTTCGACAATTTTTTCGTGTTTGATTCGCCCGGCTACCGAAACAATGATCTGGTTTGGGGTATAAAAGCGTTTCACGAAATGAAGAAGTTTTTCTCGGTTTGAGTCCATGACCGATTCTGCGGTGCCAAGGATTGGATATCCCAACGGATGATTCTGCCAAGCCGCTTGAGCCACCAGATCAAAAATGAGCTCATCGGGAGCATCTTCGTACATCCGGATCTCTTCGAGGATGACCCCTTTTTCTTTTTCCACTTCTTCTTCGGGAAAGTGAGAGTGAAGAATCATGTCACCCATCATTTCCATGGCTAGGGGGACATGTTTATCCATCACTTTAGCATAAAAGCAAGTTTGTTCCTTTTCGGTGAAGGCATTGAGATTGCCGCCAATACCATCCATGGTTTCTGAGATTTCTCGCGCCGTGCGATTGGGCGTTCCTTTAAACATGAGGTGCTCAAGGAAATGAGACGTACCGCGGTTGGCCTCATCTTCATCCGCGCTTCCCACATCAACCCAAATGCCGATGGTTGCCGAGCGGAATTGAGAGATGGATTCCGTCAGAATTCGTAAGCCATTGGGGAGAACTGTTTTTTGGAATGTTTCTTTCATGGGTGTACACTCACTTGCTCACTAATTCGAGTCTTAAAAGTTGTTCCCTTTGGTATTTCGCGTGAACAAGAGAATGCCATCCACGTCGATTTTCATGCGGTATCCTGCTTCGAGAACTTGATCCGGAATCATCCCCGAATCGCGGTACCCCTGCGAAAAGGTCGAATCCAACACGACGAAATCAGCATCGTTTCTAAAGAAAGGGCTTACGACACAGCCATGGGGAACATGAGCGGTAAAGTTTGGCTGTGTGGAAACCACCGATCCCGAAGGGATCGTCTTCAAGACTTGGCTAACGAATTGGCTGTGTTTTGTAATCTTCGGAATTCGAAACCCAAGGCGCAACGGTGTAGAGCTAAACAATAGCGTGCAAAGAAGAGTACAAACGAGTTGAATTCTAAGGATCTTACGAAGCGCTCCCTCGGGATGGACAGCACGTTCAACCATTTTCTTTGTCCCGTAAATGCCAGCGATGAAAATGAAAGGGATGAGCGCTGCTGGATATCGTGCCCCCACCATGCTCATCATGGCCGCGTTGCTTAACAAATTGGCTAGAAGCGTTGGCATCGGAATGAGTAAAAAGAGAGGAGCTGCCAGTGGAACAAAGGCAAGAGGAGCGACCAGCTCAAGACAATAGAAGATTTTTTGACGGGTTAAGATCGTTTTTATCACATGAAAGGGGTGTGTGATGATGTGATAGAGAATCGTCCCTATCGATTGTCCGAAATCAAGATACCGATCTTCAACGGTAAAATAACGGTAAGGCCCTCCTCGAAAGTGTGGGATGAGAACGCTTAGGGCCCAAAAAGTCCAACCAAACCCGACGATCATCAAGCCAATTCCGTGAAAGATTATTTTCTTTCTTTGTTCTCTTAATCCGTATAAGCTTAGGAATATCCCAAAGAACCCCACGATAAAGCCGATCTCTTCTTTACAAAGGAGACTCAAGAGGGCGCCCATCCAAAGAAGAAGCGAATTCCTTGCCAAGAAACCATAAAAAAGTAGAAACAATGGGGGAATGACATAACAAAGCTCGTTTAAGATATCCCAACTCACGCCATGAAGCGGATGGTAAAGAGCAAAAAGCACGGCAAAGGCTAGGCCTGCTTTTTCATTGATGACCTGTTTTGCAATCAGAAATACGAGCGGGATCCCCAAAGCACAAGCTAAGCACTGGCTGATGATGAGGGTAACGGGAGAGGGGAATAGGGCGTAGAGGGGAGCAAGGAGAACGAGAATCGGAGAGGCGTGAACTCCGAGATGATTCATCGCCTCGATGCTGTTGTAAAATCCGTTTCCGTGGATGAAATACCAAAGGGATTGATCAAAAGCGGCTACATCATTAGAGTTTTGCGTATACGAAAAATGTCGGAGCAGGTCGAGCGCTGAGAATAGACAAGTGTAAACAAGAACAAGCCCCCAAATTTTCAACCAGACATTTTTTTCCATGGCGCAAAAGCCATTTCCAACAATGGAAGTGTTGATCCTTGAAGGGAAATCTTGAAGTTTGCCCAATCTACTCCAATTGTCCACATGCATAGACAATCCATTGGTAGCATTAATCCCCAAGGTCATTTAGTCGTCGGTGGTTGTGATACCGTAGCCCTTGCCAACGAGTTCGGTACCCCCCTCATCGTGATGGATGAACAGGTTATCCGAGCTAACTGTCAGCTTTACCGCGAAGCCTTCAAGAAGTTTTACCCCCAAGGTCAAGTGGTTTATGCTGGGAAAGCTTTCCTTTGTACCGCGATGTGCCGCATCATCGAACAAGAAGGGCTCTTCCTGGATGTGGTCAGCGGCGGAGAGCTTTACACCGCGATTAAAGCTCAGTT
>JABDET010000080.1 GCA_013286945.1 Candidatus Melainabacteria bacterium | reverse complement strand
GAAGACAACGACTGGAAAGGTTCTGAATACGAGAACCCTATATGGTGACGTTTTAGCCATCAATCAATATTACGAAGAACAAGGGTACACCGATCCACCCAACCATGTCGTCGATCTTTCTTGGTCCAAAGATGGGAAAGTCAGCTTGAAGATCCAAGAAGGGATCGCAATTAAGAGCATTCAGATTCATGGAAGTTCTGTTTATAACGAATCGCAACTCCGGAATCTCGTCCATACAAAGATTGGGGATGTTTTTAACCGCAAAAAAATTGAGGCCGATTTGGGAAACATTGCCAACCTTTACAAAGAGGATGATTATGTTTTGACCGGCCTTAAAGGAAACGTCAAACCGGATGGAACGGTGAACATCGATATCACGGAAACCCGAGTTGAAGGGATGCGCGTTGAAGGAAACACAAAGACGAAAGATTACGTGATTTTCAGACAAATTCGGACTAGAATTGGCGATGTTCTCCGGACCAAACGAATTCAAAAAGATATTGAGCGGCTGAACAACACCGGTTTCTTTGAAACAGCGAATGTGGAGCCAGAAGAAGGAAGTGAGCCTGGAAAAGTTATTTTGGTTTGGAAAGTGAAAGAACAAAAAACGGGATCTGCTTCACTGGGTCTGGGTTACAGCGGTGGAGGTGGATCGAACCGCGGTGGGATCTCAGGGGCAATTTCTCTCTCGGAAAGAAACATCAAGGGAACAGGCCAAGCGGCTTTTATTCAGTGGCAGCGCGGAGTTCTTGTTGATTCTGTGAGCGTTGGCTATCAGAATCCCTACATCGACAAGGCAGAAGATTCCATTTCAATTTCATTATTTAACTCGACTTTTTTTAATCAAACTCAGGTCATTCCCGGGAGCGATCCCCCTCAATTTGCTTTTTTTAACGATCACCGCTCAGGGGGTAGTGGAACTTTTGGAAGACCAGTTTTTGATGAAGATACTCATGTTTTCCTCACGGTAAAACATGAGTCGATCGACACCAACAATATCGTCATCCCTTCAGGGTTTACCTCAACGGTTCAAGCGGTTGCAGGAAGTGTCAACAGCCTTTCACCGGCCATAACCCGAGACACTCGGGATGACATCTTCGATACCGCGCGGGGGAGCTTCTACTCGGTTTCGTATGAAAGAGCAGGCCCGCCCCTTGGAGGATCGTTTGATTTCAATAAGTATCAAGGTGATCTTCGAAAATATTTCCCGCTTCCGCATTCCTTTACCTTGGCTGTGCGTATGCTGGGAGGGCTTGGACGAGGCAATATTCCGATTACCGATTGGTATGTTCTTGGCGGCTCGGACACACTTCGAGGTTTCAGCCTTAACCGATTTATCGGAACCCGCATGTTTCTAGGACAAGCAGAAGTTCGTTTTCCCTTGGGGAAACAGAAAACTTTTAAAGGAGCCCTCTTTGTGGATGCTGGTAGCGCTTGGCAGCCAGGGCAAAACGTGAACTTTAAACAGCTCTCTTCGGATTTTGGAATTGGAATTCGAATGAAACTTCCAAATTTAGGACTTGGGATTATTCGACTTGACTTCGCCTTTGGAGGCGAAGGGAACCGGTCTGTCATCGGCATTGGTCAATCCTTCTAAGAGCGGATGAAGGATGAGCGCTGAGCGAATGAGACACGAAGTGGCGGGATCGGAGACATCAAACACCCCTAAGATGCGTTTTGTAGGACTAGCATTTTTAGTGGTGGTGATTGGTCTGGCCAGCTGGTTTTGGTTTAAGGGAGGCCACGCAAAGCCTTCCATGGCATGCGTGAATCGAGAGGCCATTTTGAAACTCCCTCAATTCAAAGAGACTGCACCTGCGAAAACCAAGGATCTTTTGCAAGAAATGAATAAAACTGCTGCCTATTTGGCTTGGCAGCATCATTACTCCGTTATCCTCGACAAAAAAGTGGTGGTGTCTGGGGTCGAAGATATTACCCCAGAAATGCAATCGCTCTTGTTGTCGAACAAACCCCTCCCTTCGTTCCCTGCTCCCAAGGTGTCGAGCTTTGTGGGTACACTTGATCACAATGCACTCATCACCCTCCCTGCTTTTCGAGATGTCCAATCGAGATACTCAAGTCTTTTCTTGAATTCCAAGCTCGAATTCGAAAAGAAATCAGAAAATCTCCCTCCCGAACAAAAACAACAGTTGAAGTCACTGTATGAGACCGAGTTGAATGCGTATCGAAAGAAGTTTATTTCACCTCTTTTTGACCACTTGGAACGAATGATTAAGCAAGTGGCGCTTGAAAAGAATTTACTTTGCGTCATCAGTCAGGATGATGTTTTGTTTGGTGGAACCAACATTACACCCGATGTCATCAAAAAGGTCGAAACCAATGGTTTATAAACTCCTGTCGCTTTTCATTGCGTTGCTCGTTGTAGTGGTCTTGACTGCGCTGGTTCTTCACGCGAATCCAAAGGAGAACAAGAACCAGTTAAGGGTGGCTGTCGTGGATGTTTCGAAGCTCGTTTCGCTTCATCCGTCGTTCGTGCGGCTGAAAGAACTTGACCGAGAAATGAATTCGTGGGAAAGTGGACGCTTTGGAATTGCAGAAACGCTTCTCTCTTCGCAAGAACTTGCTGAATGGGAAAAATCCGAGAAAGAGGCAGAAACAAAGTGGGAAGCGGATGTTCATGAACTGAGTCTTCAACAAAAGAAAGCCGCACAATCCATTCAGGGGAAATCCTCTCGCGTGGATCCGAAAGAGCTGGCTCTGATTCAATCCGCACTCAACCAGGCTTACAAAGAAGCGTTGGGCCAGCGAATGAGAGAACTTGACACGGCGTATACGCGTCAACTGACGGAAGCTCAAAAGGATTCAAGCCAAGCGCTTCAAGCTTACCTTAATGAGCTCCTCGCTTTTCGCAATCAGAGACTTTCTGCACGACAACACGAACTGGTGGAGAAGGCGGAACGGCGGCTTAAGAAACATGCGGGCGCACTTCAGGATGAATATGTCCAATTTGAGAAAAAACTCATGGGTGATGATCAATCCAGAAAACTGGATCTTCAATTGAAACTTTCAGTGGCGGATGTTAAAGAAAAGGAGGACGTCGAGAACCAATTAAAGACCCTTGAAGATCGCGAAGAGACTGAAAAGGGAGCAAAGCAAGATGCGCTTCGCCAAGATTTATCGCAATTTAGACAACAACAACTGGATGAAGTTTCAAAATCGATGAAAGCAACGGCCTTAACCCTGGACAAAGAAGTTCAAGGGAAGATGAATGCCCGACGTGACGATTTGTTCAAGGCTTCTCGAGACGCCTTGAAAGACGAGCAGAACAGTCTCCGTTTAGAATTGGCTGACTACAAGAGTAAAGCCTTAGATATCGCAAAGGTCCAGGTGGTTGAGAGATTTCGAAACCGAGTCCCAAGATCATCCATTGAGAACCTTGTGGCTTCAAGTCAAACCCAGCTCGCCTCTCGCCTGGATGCCGATCGATTACAAATCGAAGCCAAGCTTCATGCGAAGGAAGAACAGATTCTTGCACATTCTGAGACTTACCGAAAAGCTACACTGGCCATCAAACAAGGGAAGCGGCAGATTATCTCCGAGGTGCTTCATGACTTAGCCAAAGAAAAAGACCGCGTCCTTCTCTCGATTCGAGAGGACATCATGAAACAAGCTCAACTGATTGCAAAACAAGAAGGAATTGAAGCTGTCCTTACCAATGTCGCCATGAACATTAATGCACGCGATTTAACCGATGACATTGCAAAGCGACTTCATCCTTGATCGGAATTTCGACAGGAGGTGAACCATCATTTCTAGCACGATCGTTATACTCACAGCGCTTATTTCTATACTGGCCGGAGCCGGTGTTTCTTTCTTGTTTTATTCGCTTAAGAGCAAGAAGGCTGCCCTAAAAATTCAAAATGCAGAAGCGGAAGCCAGAGCGATTCTTGAAAAATCCAAGAAACAAGCGGAAGAACATAAGAAAGTAAGACTGCTCGAAGCTGAAAATGAAGCTCACAGACGAAAAAATGAATTGGACAAAGAATTCAAACAACGCAACAGCGAGATCCAGCGGTTGGAACGCCGCCTCATTCAACGCGAGGAAAACCTCGACAAAAAACTAGAGAATGTTGAACAAAAGGAGCGTTTTCTTCAGACCAGAGAACAGGAAATTGCAAAACTGAAGGAAGATCTTCAACTGGTTCATGAACAACACGTGGCTGAACTCTCACGCTTAGCGGGTGTCACGGCGGAGGAAGCCAAAAGCATGCTCCTCAAAAGCCTTGAACAAGAGATCCGACATGAAAAGGCCTTGTTGATTCGAAAAATCGAAACTGAAACCAAGCAAGACACCGAACGCCGTTGCCGTGAACTCATCGTGACCGCTATTCAGCGTTACGTAGCAGACCATACGGCTGAATCCACGGTGAGCGTGGTACAACTTCCAAGTGACGAAATGAAAGGGAGAATCATCGGACGTGAAGGCCGAAATGTCCGAATGCTCGAGCAACTCACCGGAATTGATCTCATCATCGATGACACCCCTGAGGTTGTGATCATTTCTGGCTTTGATCCCGTGCGTCGGGAGATTGCGCGTATGACGCTTGAGAAACTGATTCTTGACGGACGCATCCATCCTGCACGCATTGAAGAAATGGTTGAAAAAGCGCAAAAGGAAGTCGATAACAAGATTCGTGAAGCAGGCGAAGAAGCTTGTCTTGAAACGGGAGTTACCGGATTGCATCCCGACATCATTCGGCTTCTTGGTCAACTTCGCTATCGCACCAGTTATTCTCAAAATGTGCTGAGGCACTCCATTGAAGTGGCTTTTCTTGCGTCGACCATTGCGGCTGAGCTAGGACTCAATATCGAAAAAGCGAAGCGCGCTGGTTTGTTGCACGACATTGGGAAAGCGGTAAGTGCTGAAGTGGAGGGACCCCATGCCGTAATTGGTGGGACCATTCTCTCGAAGTACAATGAAGATCCCGATGTCATTCATGGCGTGGCTGGCCATCATTATGATGAAGAGCCGCGAAATGCGTATCCAATCCTGATAGCCACGGCCGACGCCATCTCAGCGTCAAGGCCAGGAGCAAGACGTGAATCCGTTGACAAATACATCAAGCGACTCGAGAAACTTGAAAAGGTGGCGAATTCCTTTGAAGGGGTGCAAAAATGCTTTGCCATTCAAGCAGGGCGTGAAGTCCGCATCATTGTAAGCCCGGATAAGATTGATGATGCCACCACGTGGGAGCTGGCTCGAAATGTTTCGAAACGGATTGAAGAAGAGCTCGAATACCCTGGACAAATCAAAGTGACGGTGATTCGAGAAACACGGGCCATCGAATACGCGAAGTGAAGCGGATCCTTTTTATTGGAGACATTATTGGCAAGCCCGGCAGGCAAGTCGTTGCCGATTTTGTTCCTGCATTTCGAGAGAAGCAGCGGGTTGATCTGGTGATTGGCAACGTCGAGAACGCGGCTGGAGGCTTTGGCATTACCCCAGCCCTTGCCAAAGACCTCTTCTCTTTCCTTGATGTCATGACCAGTGGAAATCATATCTGGGACAAGAAAGAGGTTTACGATTACATCGAGAAAGAACCTCGCCTAATTCGGCCTGCCAATTTTCCTCCAAAGAATCCTGGGAAAGGATTCTTTGAAAAGGCCAACGTCTTGGTCATCAATCTCATTGGTCGCGTCTTCATGCCCCACTACGATTGTCCTTTTCGGGCAATCGATGCCCTGTTGAGCGAGAAGAAAAAGAAAGGGCAAATCATTCTTGTGGACATGCATGCCGAAGCCACGTCCGAGAAACAAGCGATGAAGCATTACTTGGACGGTCGTGTGAGTGCCATTGTTGGAACGCACACCCATGTTCCTACCGATGATCTGGAGCTTTCCCCTAAAGGGACTGCTTATGTGACCGATGTGGGGATGACCGGCCCTGCGGATTCGATCATCGGAATGGAAAAAGAAGAAATTATTCAGAAATTTTTAACCCAAATGCCCGCTCGATTTAACGTGGCAACAGGTCCATCCGTTCTAAACGCCGTTCTGCTTGAGGTAGACGAGGAGACGGGTAAAGCACATTCGATCACTCGAATCAAAGAGAAAAGGAATTAGTTTTCAGTCGCGCGAATACGAAAAAGCAGTTGGGAGATGAAATTCGTTTTTGATGGAGGGAATGAGTATGAAATGGTCTTTGTTGTTATCCGCACTTTTTTTTGGAGGGGCGCTCTTCTTTGTCTCATGTAGTAAAGCCCCACCGCCAGCTCAAGGGCCTGTTTCTTTTGATTGGGACAAGGGACCTATCGAGATTGATGCAGCCGTTGCCAAGTATCCAAAGGATATGCAAAAGGACTACAATGATGTTTTCAAAGCCAAATGCACTCAATGTCATCCTCTTTCCCGAGCGATTTGGGCCCCTTACACGGATGAAGCCACTTGGACCAAGATTGTGAATCGAATGGCGACAAGGCCGGGCTCTCAAGTATCAACCGAGGAAGTGGGTGCCTTGGTGAAATTTTTGGTGTACGATCATACCCAACGAAAAGCGGATATTGAAAAAATGTTTCAAGACAATCACTGGGAAAAGAAAGATCCGGTTGGGTTGCAATAAAGCGTTTAGCCTCGGTTAGGTGGCTATGGAGGAGTTGAATTCAGGACGAATTCATCCAGCGGTCATAGGAAGTGACAAACCGCTGGAATCCTCTGGTGGCCCTGTCGGCTCTTCGGCTGACACCTCCGATGAAGAGTATCTGGAGAAAGCCAAGAGCCTTCGTGTTGAATATGTTGATTTGTCTCGATTAAAACTCGATCAAGAAATTGGCCGTATTATCCCCGAAAACATGGCAAGACGCTACAACATCATTTGCATTGGGAAAGCAGAACAACGATTGAGCGTAGCCATGGAAGACCCCACCGACATCTTTGCCATCGATGACGTTCGACTTCGAACAAGCCTTAACGTGGTACCCGTTTTGGCAAGACCCGACGATCTGAAGCAAGCCATGAAAATGGTTTATGGGGAAATGGGGATGGCAGAGGAAGCCGTTAAGGATGCCATGGCTCACGCCGCCGATTCGATGGATTTTATCCAGGAAGGTGCAGAAGAGGACAAGGAAGTGGTCATCGATACACCCATCATTCGGATGGTGAATCAGATTGTTTATAAAGCGGTTGAAGCGCGTGCCTCTGACATCCACATTGAAGCTTACGAAAAAGAAGTGGTGGTGCGCTATCGGATTGACGGGGTACTTCACGAGATCATGAATCCACCCAAGAATCTTCTCCCCGCCATTGTGTCTCGAATCAAGATCATGAGCAACCTTAAAATTGACGAGAAGCGGATGCCTCAGGATGGACGTATTCACATGACGATCAAAGAGCAAAATAAAGATCT
>JABDET010000079.1 GCA_013286945.1 Candidatus Melainabacteria bacterium | reverse complement strand
CACGAGCATTGTCTCCTAGTTCAACCGAACAATAGCCTGTCTTTCTGAGTTGTGCTAAACTATAATCTAGCACCGATTCTGTCAATTGTTGGATCCCCGCTTTCGCAGGGACGACAAAGGTAGCATAAGGAGGGAAAGATGTTTGAGCGTTTGAATCGATCGGGGTTCACCTTTTTTCTTTTGCTTATTTTTTTGGGCGCGGTAATGGCGGGAGTGCTGTTAACCGTTACTCCGCGGGGTATGGCATGCGAGATTGATAATTCGCTTGATAGTGCCGCCTCAGAGGGAATTGTGGAGGCTGAGGAAGCCGATGCCAATAACAGTGCTACCAAATCGATGTCGTGCAAGCTGCTTGTGCCTGGACCCCATCTCAATGTAACGCCAAAAGGGACAAGAACCGCCGAAGAGGTCCAGCGAGCCAACGAAATCATCGTAACAGCAAGGCAAGCGCTTGATAAATACAAAGATTATCATGTGGCGGAACGGGATGGCTATAAGGTTCATCTAGCCAAGATTCCACAAAAGCATTATCATTTCACCAATTGGAGAAACGCGTCGCTTAACATCAAGAGCTTTGATCCGACCCGACCCACTTCTTTACTTTATGAAAAAGACAGTTCGGGAAACTATCAGCTCGAAGGGGTGATGTACACGGCTCCGAAGTCGGCCACGCTGGCTGACTTGAACGAGCGGTTCCCCGTAAGCGTAGCCCCGTGGCATCTTCATACCAATTTGTGTTTACCACCGAAAGCACAATGGAAAGAAATGTTCCAGAAGCATGCGCAATTTGGATTAAACGGTTCCATTACTACGGCTGAGGCATGTGAAGCGGCTGGGGGAACATTTCGCCCGGTGGTGTATAACTGGATGACCCATGTGGATTTGTACGGCTCGGATGAGCAGAATTGAAAGCAATCTGGAACGGCGCTATTTTGGCTGAAACCGATCAGTTCGAAAAAGTTGAAGGGAATGTTTATTTCCCGCCCGAGGCTC
This sequence comes from Candidatus Melainabacteria bacterium, assembly GCA_013286945.1. Taxonomy (GTDB): domain Bacteria; phylum Vulcanimicrobiota; class JABDET01; order JABDET01; family JABDET01; genus JABDET01. The sequence continues at coordinate 6,548 of JABDET010000079.1, read as the reverse complement.
TTCACCGAGAGTATTTCAAGGAAAGTTCGACTCACACGACCTGCCCATGGAAAGGGGTCGCAAGCTACTATGATCTTGAAGTGGACGGAAAGGTGAACAAGGATGCCGCTTGGCACTACCCTGCCCCTAAAGACGCGGCGAAGAAAATTGCAGGCTTTGTGGCATTTTGGAAAGGGGTGAAGATCGAATAAAGCGCTTTCACTTTCGTTTACTGTCCCAGGGTTCACACCCAGGGCCTTACGCGAAACGAATGCCTTGGGCACCGTGGGACGCAAAATCTAAGGAGGTCAGAGTGAGAAACGAAAGCGAAAGCGCTGTGTTTCCTTGTCGCTCAACTCCCCGACACAAGTGTCGGGAGTTCTCGCGACTTCAGAAATGAATCAACATGCAGCTCCAACGGGGGTCACTTCGGGTCCCCAAATTCCTGAGCCAACCTATGCAGAACGTGCCAGAACGCTTGTTTATCTCGGGCGAATCGGAACGCTCTCGACGCTTTCCGCCAAACACCCGGGATATCCGTTTGGTTCGGTGATGCCCTATTCATTGGATCCCAATGGAAGCCCCCTTTTCTTGATCAGCACGATGGCCATGCATACGCAGAACTTGTTGGGGAATCGCAAGGCCAGTTTGCTTGTCACTCAAGCGGGGGGAGAAGGGGATCCACTGGCCACCGGGCGTGTGACCTTGCTCGGTGAAGTCCGAGTCCTCACAGAAAACGAACTTGGTAGAGCCCGTGAGATCTATCTAACGCAACACAAGAATGCCTCGTACTGGGTTGACTTCGATGATTTTGCTTTCTACCGACTTGAGGTAGAGCATGTTTATTTTGTCGGGGGATTTGCCGCGATGGATTGGATTGACGCAAAAGCGTATTTAGCCGCTTCTCCTGATCCACTGGCCGATGTGGCCATGAGGATTATTGAGCACATGAATCGCGATCATGCCGATTCACTCGTCATTCTTACTCAAGTCTACGCAAAGGCAGAAGCTGATGAGGCTGTCATGGTTGGTGTGGATCGCTTAGGGTTTAAGGTTCGAATCAAGCACGGCGGACGTCTTCATGCAGCGCGTATTGCTTTTCCAAGCGAAGTGAAAACAGCGGAAGAAGCACGAATTGTTTTGGTCGAAATGGTTCGGAAGGCCCGTTTGACGGGCGCTAGCTCTTCTTCTCAAGCTTAAGCGCGGCGGAGTTAATGCAATAGCGTAAGTTCGTCGGTTTTGGGCCATCGGGGAAAACATGGCCGAGATGTGCGCCACAGTGATTGCAAATGACTTCGTCACGTTGCATTCCATGGCTGCTGTCCGTTTCAGCTTTCACTTTCTCTTTGTGTACTGGAGCGTAGAAGCTGGGCCAACCTGTTCCGGAGTCAAACTTGGTTTCAGAGCTGAACAACTCGCTCCCACAACACACGCAGCGGTAGACCCCTCTGTCATGGCAGTCCCAGTATTCTCCGGTAAACGGTGATTCTGTCCCCTTTTTTCGAGTCACCTGAAACTGCTCTGGGGTTAGCTCTTTCTGCCATTCGGAATCTGGTTTGTTTATTTTTGGATCCATCGCTAAATGAACTCTTCCCCCTGGGACCACGTCCCAATTTACTCTTCCTTGTGATGTTTTATCACTCGACCTTCCACCATAAAAATGACATCTTCACCAATGTTGGTTGAAAGGTCTGCCACACGTTCAAGATTCTGAGCAATGCGAATAAGCAGTAAGGCCCGTTCCACGGTCGAGGGGTCATTGGTCATAATCGTCATCAGCTCGTTCCAAACTTGATTGCGAAGCTCATCCACAATGTTGTCGCGTTTGCAGACTTCCAAGGCTAATTTAGCATCTTCATTCACAAAAGATTGGATGCTGTCATGAAGCATCGAGGCCGCTTCCTTGGCCATTTTCGGGATGTCGATGAGTGGTTTCACGTCAGGCTTGTCAATCAGTCCAAGAGCCGCATGAGCAATATTCACGGCATGATCACCCATTCTTTCCAAATCATTACTCATTTTCAAGATCATCAGGATTGCCCGTAAATCCTTGGCTCGCGGTTCGTATTGTGCGATGAGCGAGGTGCCGAATTCATCCAGGACAAGATCCAGTTCATTCGCCTTTGGTTCATCTTTTTCATCGAGTTCCAGGAGTTCTTTTTTGTTTTTCTTAAGGAGTCCGTCGATGCTTTTGTGAATCATTTCTTCGACTAGTTTTGCGTAGTCGGCAAGTTCTTTCTTCAAGAGTTCCAGTTTTTCTCGTAGCATGCAATCCCCTTATCCGAATTTTCCAGTAAGGTATTCCTCAGTTTTTTTATGCTTGGGGACCGTGAACAATTTTTCGGTGTTCCCAAACTCCACCATCTCACCAAGATACATGAAAGCCGTGTATTCCGAAATCCGAGCCGCTTGTGCTGTATTATGGGTCACAATAATGATGGTAATACTCTTCTCCAACTCCCCGATCAATTCCTCAATGAGCGACGTGGCTTTTGGATCAAGTGCCGACGTCGGCTCATCCAAGAGAATTGCTTCGGGATTCATTGCCAGCGCCCGAGCAATGCAAAGCCGCTGCTGCTGGCCTCCCGAAAGAAAAGTTCCCTTCCGATGCAGAGTATTCTTCACTTCGTCCCATAATGCAGCTTTCTTCAGTGACTCTTCGACAATTCGATCAAATTCCGCTCTTTTTTTTCGAATCCCATTAAGCTTGTATCCGGCGATGACATTGTCGTAGATGCTCATCGTCGGGAACGGGTTTGGTCTCTGAAAAACCATGCCGACCTTTCTCCGAACCAAAATCGGGTTGATGGCATTTAGGTCTTCATCGTTCAGGAGAATTTTTCCGGAAGTGCTCGCTCCGGGAACGAGCTCATGCATTCGGTTCATACAGCGAATGAGCGTGGTTTTTCCGCATCCGGAGGGGCCCATGATGGCTGTTACGTTGTTCTTCGGGAATTCCAGGTTCACGCTCTTGATGACGCATTGACTCCCGAAGAAAGCGGAAAGGTTTTCCGTTTTTAGAATTGCACTTTCCATTTTCGAATCACCACACGACTCACCGCGTTAAGAAGTAGCACGATCGTCACGAGAAACAACGAAGCTCCCCAAGCTAACTGGTGCCATTCCGGGAAAGGGCTTGAAGCATAATTGAAAATGAGGATGGGGAGAGCGCTCACCGGCTTCAGCGGGTTCCAGTTCACGAACGGATTGCCAAAAGCGGTGAAAAGAAGCGGAGCGGTTTCTCCCGCAACTCTCGCCACTCCAAGCAGGATGCCGGTTACGATTCCGCTTAACCCTGACGGGATAATGACTTTGAAAATCGTTTTGGAGTATGAAACACCGAGCGCGAGAGAAGCCTCCTTTAATGCGGAAGGAATAAGTTTGAGCGTTTCTTCTGTCGCTTTAACGATCATCGGTACCATGATTAGGCTAAGCGCCACCCCTCCGCTAAAGAGGGAGAAGCCTCCCATTGTAATCACAATCCAGGCGTATGCCACAATTCCGATCACCACTGACGGAGTCCCTTGCAGCACATCAATACATAATCGAACCCAGTAAGAAAAAAACCCTTCCCTGAATTCGGAAAGGTAAAGCCCAAGGGTGATCCCCAAAGGAATCGACAAGAGCGATGACCACCCTATAAGGAGCAAGGTTCCGACAATTCCGTTCAGTATTCCTCCTCCGGCTTCCCCGGGTGGTTTCGGCAGATGGGTGATGAAGGTCCAACTAAACGAAGAAATTCCATTTTTTGCCACGTAAAAAAGGATGAGAAAAAGTGGAACCGTGGCTAAAAAAGAAACAAGAACAAGGCTCCATTTGAAGAGGTTATCCTTAAAAATTCGAAAAGAGACGCCGTTGTCAACCATAGGCGCCTGAAACAGTTCTTCGGATGATAGCCTTGCCAATCATGTTGATCACCATGGTCAAGAAAAAAAGCAAAACGCCTACCTCGATGAGAGAAGATAAGTGCAAAGGATCGCTGGCTTCAGTAAACTCATTGGCGATGATGCTCGCCATCGTGTTGGCTGGAGCAAAGATGCTTTTCGGGATGAAGTTGGAGTTCCCAATCACCATCGTGACCGCCATCGTTTCGCCGAGGGCCCGCCCCAAAGCGAGGAGAATCCCGGCGAAAACCCCTGATCTCGCATACGGCAGCACGACATTGCGGATAACTTCGACCCTTGTGGCTCCTAACGAATAGGCTGCTTCTTTCAAGTCATAGGGGACCAGCTTGATTGTCTCAATCATGAGGGAAGCCGCATAAGGGATAATCATGATTGACAAAATGACCGATGCCGTAAAGATCCCGACGCCGTAAGGAGCCACATGAAGCTTAGACTCGAGACTTCGGATGAGTGGGACGACCAGAAAGAGCCCCCAGAATCCGTAGATGACCGAAGGGATGCCGGCTGGAACTTCAATCAGCGTTTGGAGGATTCCAGACCAGGTCGTTCCTCTCCAATACTCCCCGAGAAGAAGGGAAATCGCCAAAGCGAATGGAGTGCAAAAGGCCAGCGCGAGAAACGCCGTGAACAGCGTCCCGACGATAAACGGGAACGCGCCGAAGTCTCCTGACACGGGGTTCCACACCGATCGGTAAAACATACCGAACCCAAACGCTTTAAGCGACGGAAGTGAATGACGCAAAAGAGTAAAAAAAAGACCAGCCAGCAAGAAAATTGTGCTGGCGGCGGATAGATAAAGGATCCCTTTAAATGTCGGTTCTGACTTCAACCCTAATATTTACCTTCTGCAAGGAGTCGCTTGCCACCGTAATGGATTGATTCAATGATTTTCTCTGTTTTGGTTAAAGCTTTCTGAGGCAACTGCACGTAATCAAGCGAAGCGGCATACTGCTGGCCTTGATGAGCCATCCACCAAAGAAGCTTGACTAGCTGTTGGGCTCTTTCTTCCGACCGTCCTCCATAATTCTGGTCCTGATAAACAAGGATCCAGGTAAATCCGCTCAGCGGATATCCGCCGGGCGCACTTGAGTCGGTGATGAAAACCCGCGTGTCTTCCGGAATTTGTGGAATATTGGCAGCGGCGGCAATTGAGCTGATCGAGGGGTGAATGAATTTGCCCGACTTGTTTTTTATGACGCCAATCGACATGTGATTCTTAGCGGCATAAATTAGCTCTACGTAGCCGATGCTGTTCGGGGTTTGTTGGATGAGACCTGCGACACCTTCATTCCCTTTTGCTCCGAGACCGACCGGCCAACTCACTGAAACCCCTTCGCCGACCCGGCTAGCCCATTGATGGCTGACTTTGCAGAGGTAGTCGGTGAAGATATGCGTTGTGCCGCTTCCATCGGAGCGATGAACCACCACAATACTGTCACTCGGGAGACTCACTCCGGGATTGTTTGCCTTGATTCGGGCGTCGTCCCACTGGGTAATTCGCCCTAAGAAAATGTCGGCAATCACGTCCGGAGTAAAGCGCAGCTCGGGTCTGCCCGGTAGATTATACGACACCACATCGGCTCCAAGCACCATTGGAATGTGAACAATCTTCGCGGGTGCTTTAGCGAGCTGATCGTTGTTCATGAAGCCATCCGAGGCTCCGAAATCGACCGTTCGGCTGAGAAGTTGTCGCTGGCCTCCGCCGGAACCAATCGATTGGTAATTCACACTTACGCCGTATTTCTCGTGATAAACTTCGAACATCTTGGAGTACAACGGATACGGGAATGTCGCTCCCGCTCCCACGAGTTCAGAATCTCCTGCCTTTGCGCTGGAAACGAAGCTTAAAAGAAAGCTTAGAACCAGTCCTAGCAATACTAGTTTTTTCATTATTGCTTTCACCTCCATAGCACAGCGTACAGGCTTTCGGGATTAAAATCCACTAAGGAAAGGTTAAGGAGCGGTTAAAATCGTGGGGACACTTCCTAACTGGGTCATGGCAAGGATGCAAGTGTCCCCTAAGGCTCGAAGCGGTAGCCCATCCTCTTGACCGTGAGAACGTGCTTCGGATTTCCTGGGTTGATTTCCAGCTTTTGTCGGAGAAGATAGACGTGGATTTCGACCGCCCGTGGATCACCGTCAAAATCGGCTCCCCATACTTGGTTTAAAAGGGTCTCCTTCGAAACAATTTTTCCATTTTCGCGAGCCAAGCTCCCTAAGAGATCCCATTCTTTAGGGGAAAGATCAATCGGTTTTCCAAGCCTTTTTGCACTTCTTCGCTCGAAATCAATTTCAAGTTCCGATTTTGGCAGAGAAGTTCCTTCCCTTTTTCTTCTGCGAAGAACGGCTTTAATTCGCGCTTCCAGCTCTCGAAGTGAAAATGGCTTCACCAGATAATCATCTGCCCCTAACTCAAGTCCAACCACACGATCGGTTTCCGAACCTTTAGCCGTAACCATGATAATGGGGATTGGATTTTCGAGCTTTTGGATCACTCGACAAACCTCGAATCCATCCTCCCCGGGGAGCATGAGGTCAAGGAGAATCAAGTCAAAGCGCTTCTGGCGTAGCTGTTCAAGGCCAGTGGTACCATTGGCGGCTAGGGCCACTTGGTGACCACTTTGCGTCAGGGAAAATGAGAGCGATTCAGCAAAAGATTCCTCG
>JABDET010000078.1 GCA_013286945.1 Candidatus Melainabacteria bacterium | reverse complement strand
GATCCGGAATTTTACCCCCAACAGCGCGAAAATCTTGTCGTTTGGCTTTCCCCTCGGGCTAGCCGGTTTGTTGACTGCCCCAATCTGGTTACTTTTGCAATCCATCGTTTACAAGCGCGCAGGATTCCAGGAACTTGGATACATTCGGGCCGGTCAATCGATTTTTGGGCTCATCACCTTTCTTCCAGGGGTCATTTCCGCTAATTTCATTTCAGTCTTATCAGCTACAAAGGGAAAGGGGGATCATCTGGAATTCAGCCGGATTGCGCTGTTTGATGCACGATTTATTTGGATGACTTTACTTCCAATCGTGGTGGCATTTTCAATTGGGATTGAGCCAATCCTGGTCTTTGTGATGGGGAAATCTTACCAAAATGCTTCTGCAATTGCCGCGATTATCGTGTGGACAGCACTTCTGGTTTCCTTTTATGCCGTGATCTCTCAAGTTTTTCAAAGTACTGGACGAACTTGGTGGTTGTTTTTCTTTGCTATCTTCCAGCCGTTGGTGTTTATTTCGATCGCTTATTTCCTGGTGCCGGTCATGTTGGGTTCCGGATATGTCCTTGCGGAGCTTCTTTCAGATGTTGCGTTGATTGGCATTGGGGTTGTGCTTTCCAGAAAGATGATCCTTGGTTCGATTAACCAACTCAGAAACTTGCTTGTTTTAACCTGCGTCCTGGCTTTAGGGGCATGGTTATCCCATGTCTATATTCAAAATCAAGTTGTTTTGATTTTACTAGCAGGCGTGATACTGATTGCTGTACCGATCTGGTTGTTCGAATTTCATCTTTCTCTTGCAGAACGGAAAGAAATTATTCGGCTCATCAGGAGCCGGTTTGTTCGTGGGCAGGGATAAAAATTTGAAACGCCGCTTACTTAAAGTAATTCTAATCATCGTGTTGGCCTCTTTATTTCTGGAAGGTGCGGCTCGGATTTTTCACACGTCCGATCTGTCCGGAGCACTCTTTGACTTTCACCCTGTTTTTGGGCATCTCTCAGTTACTGGACATTACGCGAGTCGAATCGAGAGAAGTGAACCGTACTTTCCAGTTGACATCAACCGCGAAGGATTTCGTGATGATGACCACGCGAAGTCAAAATCTCAAAACACTTTTCGAATCGCTGTGTTGGGCGATTCTTTTGTGGAGGCGATTCAAGTGCCACGAGAACAAAGCTCTACTTTTCTTCTGCAACAAGAACTTGCACGCTTGCATTCTTCCCAGATGGAACTGCTCAACTTCGGGACCAATGGCTTTGGGACACTTCAAGAGTATCTGGTTTTGAAAAACATGGCGCTTTCTTACAATCCGGATCTGGTTGTGTTGGTCTTTTGCGTGAATAATGATGTGTCAGATAACGCGGCTGGTGTGTTTCCGCATCGATTGCCTTCACCCGAACCGTATGCAGAAATGATCGGTGAGAAGCTCGTCATTCATCCCCCCACCGATCGGAGAACAACGCTTGAAAAAATCGTGCTCTTTTGCTGGGAACGATTTCATTTCTACTCGCACTTCTATCGATCGTGGAAACTGCTTCTGGCCAATCTTCGCTTTCACTTACATCCTCTGCTTCATGCCCATCGATACGACAATCCATTCAGCGAGGAATTTGTATTCAGTGACCCCTATTCCTCTGAATGGTCTCAAGCTTGGGATATCACAAAGCGATTGATCTTGGACATGAAGAGTCTTTGCGATGAACACGGCGTAAAGTTTGCTTTGGTGGTGACGGATGCTGGGGAAATCCAAGTCAATCCGAATCTTCACTTGGAACGGGTGCGTCAGCAAGTCTTGTTCAAGAAGGTTACGGGGAAAAATTTGGATTTTAACAAACCGGAAAGGATTTTAGAGAAATTTAGTGAGGAACACGATGTTCCTTTTCTAGTTCTTTCTCGAGAGCTCGAGCGTTATTCTCAAAGAACAGGTCAGAGAGTACACTTTTCTAAGGATCAACACTGGAATAGTGCCGGCCACCAGGCGGTAGCAGAAGCTGTCCAAACGTTCCTCGATACCGCCAAGCTTCTTCCCGACAGATAAATTGGTGCCACACACCTGTTTATCTGGTCTCTATGATTCTCAGATGACGTGGTGTTGTCCCTTTTAGAAAAAGTAAGTCACAATCGTCAAGCTGGTTCACGTTCTGAAGAGGAAGAGCAGAGATTTTTTTGCCGGTTAGGATTTGAACAGAACTTTTTGCAGGATTCATCCACCATTCTTGTATCGCATAACCTTCGAAGTGATGAGAGCTCATGAGCTTCTTGATGTCTTCCAGCTGAAATCCTATCGCAGGCAATCCCACGGTGTTATACTCACAAATAATACTCGGTGAGCTGCTGGAAAGAATGTTTTTCATCCCCTGGAGGGCATACGGCTCCCATCCTTCAACATCAATTTTTATCAGCTTGATTCTTGCAGGGTCAATATTTTTTTCTCGAACATAATCATCAAGGGATATGGCCGGAACCTTGATGGTGTTCTGAATGGCGTGCTGTGTGTTGGGCAGGACATTCGACCATCCAATTTGATCTACCATGTTGAATTGGAGTGAGCCCAATCGGTCTGAAACGGCTACTTGATTAGGAAAAACATGTTCCCGATCCTGATTGGCGTTGACAGTCTGTTGGAGCAAATCAAACGAGCGAGGGTCTGGCTCAAAACTATGAACTTCCCCTGTTGGGCCAACGAGAGCTGAAGCAATGCAGGTGAAGTATCCGATGTTTGCTCCAACATCAAAGAAAATGTCTCCCTCTGTCAAGAAGTCGGATAGAAGCAAAGCAATTTCTGGTTGGTATATTCCAAAATACATGCAACCTTGAAAATAATCATGGGCATCCAGTAGGAGTACTTTTCCATTGGACAATCGGTGAAAATGATAACCGTTTGGCAAAAAGAGTGTCGCTAATTTCTTGGCAATTCTGGCTCTTCCGCGGAAATAGATTGAACGTGTAGCCGCTCGGAATAGCTCACAAGGCAAAGATCGCTTAGAATCCACGGCAAAGTAAATGCATCATTGACTTTTTCCTCGCAACTTCTGGATGATGTTTGTGAGATCCCTCATTCGATGATCGTAGCTATATCCTGACGTTACGGCTCGTTCTCGCCCGGCCTCCGCCATGGTTTTTCTCTCTTCCTCATGGGTTAAATAATATTCGATCTTTTGAGGCAATTCCTCAAAATTTGAAAAGCAGGCAATCTCCTTTCCTTCTTCGTAAAGGGATAAAACCTCGGAAGTTCGCTCGTGTAAGAAAAAGCCGCCGCATGCGGGGATCTCGTAGGTTCGAGTAGAGATCTCATCCTCGAGTGAATCCGGACCATGAGGAACAGGCCCGCTTAATATCCCGAGGTTAATCTTGGAAGAACAAATAGCTTTCGAATATTCCTGACCTTCCACGGCTCGTCCCATGATTTTTGAAGCGAGTTTCCCCTCTCGCTTTTGGTTCCAGCCGTTCCCCCAAATTTTTAAATTCAGCCTTGGAATTTTGCCGAGGAGAGCCTCGAGGGTTTCATGTTTTTTTTGAGTGTAGGTTCCGATGAACGAGACATCGCAGCCATAGGTTTTTTGTTCGGATTCCGTGACGGTCTGCTTTTGGTGAACATCCTGATCGAAGCCGTGCGGAATGAAACAAAATTTTTCTGAAGGAAGGACCTTCGCTAACTCGTGTAAATGATACGTTTTCGTGGTGGCAACCAGCGAATAACACGGGATGGCTTCTTCCAAGATCTTTCCGTGGGCTTTAAAGCTCGTATCCGGAAAATAGTTCGCCACGAAATGGCCTTGGCCAATCATGTTTCGAATTGTTTGACCGGCAAGATAGGTTCCCTTGAAAACCAACACAACATCCGGCATGAATTGCTTGTCCATCTTGAGAACAAAGGCATTGTAATCCCGAACAATCATGGGCATTAGGGCTCTTCGAAAAAGTCTTCCTCCGATACTTTGCCATCGAGGTACAAACATGGACTCATCGATGTGATGGACCAGATGCCCCCCCCTCCGAAGGGCAGCCGAACACGCCCTAGCACAACTTCCCCACCAGCTTTCGCCCAGGAATAAAATTCGCAATGAGGTTGTGACCGCCCTAACATTGGAGTCAGGGAGGACTCCATCATTCGGTCCAGCATTTGACATGGATGTCATAATGCTATTTCCTTTCGGTGGATTTCGTCTTTTCCATTACTGCAGTAAGGTTTTGTGACAGCAAAGGGTTTTCAGACAAGTCGGCCGTTTCCGCAATGTAAATAAGTCGGAAGAAAGAGGAGAGTATTTCCCAAAGGATCCGCCGAACGAAGCTTTTCACCCCATGGACAATCGGCTTATCCTCCGCGCATTCGATTTTTTCGAAACCAACGGCAGCCCCCAATTGGCGAATGCTTCCCCGGGTAAAGGCTGTTTCGTGAGTCAGGTCGTCGAAATAAATAATGCTCGAAAATATTCCTCCCCCATTGGGGACATGCAGAATCAGTTTTCCGCCTTGTCTCAGCAACCTGTAAATCTCATCGCAAATCTCAACGACTTCGGGTTTTGTGAAGTGTTCCAGAACATCCAGGGCTAAGATTACGTCAAAAGTTTCGTCTTTGCAACGCTTGAGATAATCCAGGAGTTCGCCTTGTTCGACTCCGTGAATTCCCAGTTGTTTTGCTGAAGCCACTTGGTCGAAGGAGATCTCGATTCCCGCCACATGGCGATATCCAAGCTCTTCCAGACAAGATAAGACAGCGCCGTATCCGCACCCGAGGTCGAGGATTCTGATTTCTCGATTTGCGGGAATCCATCGGTCAATCAATCGCAGGAGGTAAGGCTTCCGAAGTTCAATGGCTTTTCTTAAAGCCTGAACATTGTTCGATTGATCCCCAATCCTGGGAGCACTTTGGTAAAGTCGCCCTCGGTATTCCGACTTCTGCTCCATTGTTTACACCTGCTTAGTGTTGTTTCTTCCACGGAGTATTTTTATGCATTTCATGAGGCTTTCGATTCCGGTGGTGTAAGACCATTTTCCAATGATTTCGCGCGAGGCTCTACCCATTTGATCTCTCAATGTCGGGTTTCCGATCAGCAACTCCATTTTTTCGGCGAGAGCAGAGATATTCCCATAGGGGAAAACAAACCCGTTGGTTCCGGCTTGTACCAGGTCTCCGGAAGAACCGACTTGATCACTTGTGATGACCGGCAGGGCAAAGCACATGGCCTCGTTGACCACCAATCCCCATGGCTCGAAATCCGATGGGAGCACGAACAGGTCAGCCATGGCGTAATACGTTGGAAGTTCGGTTTGATTTTGGAAACCGACAAAATAAACATTTTCGCAGTGGTTTTGCTCGACATAGGCTTTGAGATCTGAAGCGAGTGCACCGTCGCCCACAAAAACCAAAGCCGCCTTGGCCCTCCGGGATACGTCGGAAAATGCCTCGAGGAGATCCATCGGTCTTTTCTTAGCGGAAAGTTTTCCGGAAAACAAGATCACCGGCAGCTCGGGAGGAATGCCGTGCGTTTTTTTGAGGTTTTCTTTTTTCGGCAGAAGTTCGGCAGCTTTGGAAATAAAAAAGTCGTTGTCAACCGAATAGGGGACGAGGAAGATTTTTTCTTTCGGCACTCCGTACGCTTGATAGAACTCGGCATTAAAGCTGCCAATGGCCAGAAAGGCGGAAACCCGCTTGAAAAGTTGTTTCAAAAGATTTTGTTTCAAAAACTTTTTCCACGGACGAAGTGTCGGTAAAAGGTTGGTTTCACTTCGAAGCAATACGGGAACCCCTAAAACAAATCCAGTCAACAAAGCCAGCCAATTGGTCAAATATCCCCATCCGTGGATCCAGACCGCGTCGAAATTCTTTTTCCGAATGTGTCGAAGAATTGCGGGATTGATAAGCCCCCAAAACCGAGAGGTTGTGGGAGCGAGACTCACGTTTCCAAGAAACTGTGAACGGTAACCTTCGAGCAAGGGGATGTCCCATTTCACCACGCGACCGAATCCTTCATCCTTGTAGGGACGCAGCCCTGAATCTGAACAGAAAAAAACGGTGAGATCGATTTCAGGATTCGAAGCAAGAAGACGATACAGGGCGCCTTGGTATTGTATCGGATGAGAGGCTAAAACTGCAAGACGAAAAGGTCGTTCACTCAACACGCCAGGAGAAAGTTTCCATTCGAACGGTTTTCCACCTGCATAAGGAATCTTGAAGAGATTTCCATTTCGTCCGATATTAATTCTGTATGAGGCGAGTTCAGTCGTTTCTGGTTTCTATGTTGATCATGGCTGCTCTATCCACCTCGCACGCGGGATTCGCACAAGAGAATTCCGCCTCATCGGATTCCCTTCGTCCTTATGGTTATGATTTCTTCAAGTCCGCGGTTCCTGCGAAATCGGAATCCCAGGAGGCAGCATCTCCGAAGCGGGGGCTTTCGGTTCCCGCTCTTTACGTTTTGGATGTGGGTGACGAACTAAGAATCGTCATCTCGAATCCTCGGGGCCATGATTCCGAATTCGACACGCTTGTGAATGCGGACGGAAATATCTACATCACCACCCTTGGTTCTATCAGTGCAACAGGAATGACCGTCAAGCAGCTTGAGGAGACGATTTCACAAAGGCTTTCCAAACATTACGGTCGGCCATTCAAAGCGATGGCCTTGGTCATGAAAATCCATGGAATAGAAGTTTATGCCACCGGTGAGGTGACGCGTCCGGGAAGTTATGTCCTTTCGGGGCTTGCAACACCGATTGATGCACTCTATGCCGCTGGAGGTCCTAGCTTGAAAGGCTCTATGCGGAACATCGAAATTATCCGCCACAACCAGGTGTGGGCCCACATCGATTTCTATCAGTACCTCATGGAAGGAAAGATTGCCCCCCTGACCCTGGAGTCGAATGACGCGCTACTCATTGTTCCTCAGGGACCCATGGTGGGAATTTCGGGAGAAGTTTTACGCCCTGCACTCTATGAGTTGAAAGGTGGGGAGACCTTGGGAGATTTGATTCGGTTGGCCGGAGGAGTCCTTCCGACCGGTTATGCCTCCAGGGTTCGCATCGACCGCGTGGTGGACGGTGAAAAGCGAGTTCTGATCGATGCCGACCTGTGGCAAGGGAAGGCGATTCCCGTGATGTCGGGAGACAGGGTTACTGTCCTGACCGTTCTTCCGGAAATCGTGAACACCGTCCGCGTTGAAGGTGCGGTGCGGCATCCGGGGCCTTATGGTTATCGCTCCGGAATGACGATATGGGACTTGCTCATGATCTCGGGGGGTGCTGCCCCGGAAGCCGCTTCCAAAGCGGAGCTTGCTAGGAGCACAAACGGGCACATTCATCTCTTTCCTCTCGAACTAAAGGAAATAACAGAGCACCCTGACAGCGGGATGAACATGTTTCTTCAGGAACACGACACACTTTATGTGGCCTCAACCGCAGGTTACCAAAAATGGTCAAGCACCGTAACGTTACAGGGTGAAATCGCCCATCCTGGCGCTTATCCGATTACCGAGGATGGAGAGTCACTGTCTCAGCTCATTGCCAAGGCAGGCGGGTTGACCAAGAAGGCTTTTCCAGAGGGTGCGGTCCTCTTGCGCAAAAAAGACAAGATCGCGGAGCAAGATCTTCTCGATTCGGCTAAAGAGACTCAAGAGTACAC
>JABDET010000077.1 GCA_013286945.1 Candidatus Melainabacteria bacterium | reverse complement strand
AATTCGAAAGATAAGGTGGACCGCTTTTTCGATAGCCGTGAACGTGGCGATCGACCCGAGAATCAAGAGGCCAACACCCGAGGCGAATAAAATCGCTTCAAGGACTTTGCTCTTTGGTTTTTCTTCGAGTAAGAGGTCTTCCGTAATGGGTGCGTGGTTGACTTCGACTTCAACCGTGTTACTTCCGAACGACTCAATTTGAATAGCTGGCATTGCGTTTTCACCCCACTGTGGCTATTTTACCCATTTCCCCTTCAGCCAAAGGACTGATTCGTCAATTTCTGCTTTCTATCCTTTCTTCGCGAGCCCCATGGCTACTTTAACAAAGGAGATCGGGTCCCCCAGTGAAAGTTTGATTTACAGTCATGGAACACAAAATCGATGCACGTCCCCATGTGGTGATCCTCGGAGGGGGGTTTGGTGGCATGAACGCTGCCTCTTCGCTCCGCCATGCGCCTGTCCGGATCACGCTGGTGGACAAGCACAACCACCACCTGTTCCAACCTCTTCTTTACCAAGTGGCCACGGCCGCCTTAAACCCAAGTGATATCGCTTATCCGATACGGCGCATTTTCAGGAATCAAAGAAATGTGACCCCGATTCTGGCTGAAGCGAAGCAAGTTCTCCCCGAAGCGAAGAAAGTAATCTTGGTAGATGGAGAGTTGTCGTATGATTTTCTCATCGTGGCCACAGGGGCAACGCATTCGTACTTCGGTCACGATGAATGGCAAAGGTACGCCCCGGGACTTAAGAACATCGAAGATGCACGTGCCATACGTAGTCGCATGCTTCGAGCCTTCGAGTATGCGGAGCGCGAAACCGATCCGGCTAAAGCACAAGATTGGCTTAATTTTGTCATTGTGGGTGGCGGACCCACGGGTGTTGAGCTTGCTGGAGCCTTCATCGAGATTGCAAGGCACACCTTGTCAGAAGACTTTCGCCACATTGATCCAAGAAAGGCTCGAGTGGTTTTGCTTGAGGGGACCGATCGGATCCTTCAAACTTTTTCTCCCGCTACATCGAAGAAAGCCGAAGAGCAACTCAGAGCTCTTGGCGTAGAGGTGCGCACGAAGACTCGTGTTACTGGAATTGATGGGGAAGGGATCTGGGTTGGACAAGATCGGATTCGAGCGCGAAATGTCATCTGGGCCGCCGGTGTGGCGGCATCTCCTCTTGGGCGCTCACTGGGTGTTTCTCTCGACAAAGCAGGGCGTGTTCCGGTCCTCCCCGATCTCACGATATCAGGGCATCCAGAGATCTTCGTGATTGGCGATCTCGCCGCGTTTACGCAAGATGGGGAAACGGTTCCAGGAGTGGCTCCGGTCGCTATTCAAGAAGGAAAACAGGTGGCTCAAAATATTCGACGTCGATTGGATGGGGAATCGTATAAGCCGTTTCGCTATTTTGACAAGGGGATGATGGCTACCATTGGCCGCGCGGCCGCAGTTGCGGAAATTGGAAAGCTTCGACTTTCTGGTTTCATCGCTTGGATGGCTTGGCTCTTCATTCATATCTTGTATCTCATCGGCTTTCGAAATCGTTTGATTGTTTTGTTCGATTGGGCTTGGGTATATTTTACATACGAGCGCGGAGCGCGACTGATCACGGGTGACGATGAAGCCCAAGAATCGGTTGAAAAGATTTCATGAGAGGACTGATATGATGCGAAAAGTGGCCATTCTTTTTGATCTCGATCACACCTTGGGGGTTGATCAGCGGCTGGAAGAAGGGGTGTTGTCTGATATTGGAAAAAGTCATTGCGGGGTGACCACCTCGCGTGAAGAACTGGTCGGCATTCTTCAAGAGTTCCGAAGTGGTCGGTTGTCTTTAAATGAGATGCTTCTGAAGGCCTTTCGTGATTGGAACTGCCCCTGTATGTCACTCAGAGATTTCGTCAATGAATATGAAAGCGAGTCGCTTGCCCGAGTCAAGAGTCTGTTTATCCCGATGCCTGGAACAAAGGAAATGCTTGCGGGGCTTTCGGCGCAAGGGGTTGCTTTGGCGATTCTTTCTAACGGCTGGGCAAAGCTGCAGCAAGCAAAAGCTTCGATCATTCAATTTCCTGGACCGGTACTCACTTCAGACGAACTCGGTTTCTGGAAACCAGACCCGAAGGCATTTGAATTAGCCTTGGAAAAGCTGAAGCTTGAGAAATCCACGACCCTTTATGTGGGGGATTCTCCGGAGACCGATGTCGCGGGGGCCAAGGGAGTTGGGCTGCAAACGATCTGGGCAAGGCTTGAGGGACAAACTTATCCAAGTGGGATCGCTCAGCCCGACTACACGATCACTTCATTGCTCGAGCTCCCCTCGATCGTTGCGCGTTTGGAAAAAGAAGCAGCACCCCGCTAAGCCACACTTTGGTTCGCGTTAGATTTTTCTAGTGCATCGCCATATCCCCCGCTTGCGGCGATGCTTTCCGCATCAGGAAAATCGCGGGGATCATCAGAAGAAACGCAATCCCAAGCAACCAGAACGCATCGGCGAATGAAAGCATGTTGGCGTGGCGCATGACAATCGCCATCATGAGCCCTTGGGCTCGAAGTGTGGCGTCGTGAAGTGAAAAGCCGTGTTTCATAAATTGAGCGGTCGTGGCACGAAGCCAAGTTTGATACTGAGGATTGGAAGCAACCAAATGGCTTGTTAACACCGACTGGTGAAACTGCACCCGGTTACTCAGAATGTGAATGGCCGCGGCGATTCCCACGCTGGCTCCCAGGTTTCGCGAAAGATTGATCAAGCTTGACGCATTGCTTGATTTGTTTTTTGGAATGAAATAGAAAGCTACCGCGTTGATGGGGACAAAAAGAAAAGCTAATCCGCATGCTTGATAGATTCGAAGAATCACGAGGGTTCGATAATCCACATCCAAAGTGAGGTGACTCATTTTGAAAAGAGAAAGCGAGGCAACCGCGATTCCAATCAAGATAAGCCATCGAGCTTCCACTTTGGAAACCAAAATGCCGACCACGGGCATCAAAAGCATCGTGGCAAACCCGCCTGGAGAAAGAACCATGCCACTCATCATGGCAGAATAGCCAAGCAGCTGCTGCAAGAAAATGGGAATAAGCAGGGTGCTCCCAAACAAAACAAATCCAACCATAAACATGATGAGATTCGCATAAGCGAAATTGCGTTCTTTAAAGAGACGCAAATCCACGACTGGATCTTTTTCCTTCAATTCCCAATATATCGCCGAGAGAATGGCCACCAGTGAAAAGGATGAGCAAATGAGAATGAAATTGGATGAAAACCAATCGTCTCGATCCCCACGATCCAAAACCACCTGAAGAAATCCTAGCCCAAGAGCCACCAAGCCGAGTCCGAGGTAATCAATCTTCAGCCCATCCTTCAGGGACCGTCGCGTTAAGAAGGGGGGATCTTCCACAAGCCAAGTGGTTAGAATGATGGAGACAATGCTGACCGGTATATTAATGAAGAAAATCCATCGCCAACTGTAATTGTCGGTAATCCACCCTCCAAGTGTGGGGCCGATGATGGGGGCACAAACGATTGCGATCCCATAAACCGCCATTCCCATCCCCGCTTTCCCACGCGGAAAGGTGTCAGCCAGAATGGCTTGTTCACTTGGAGCAAGTCCCCCTCCACCCAATCCTTGCATGACACGGAAAAAAATGAGCCAACTTAAGCTTGGCGCCAAACCACAAAGAAGCGAGCTGATCGCAAAAAGAACCACGCAAGTCTGGTAAAAGTTTTTTCGACCAAAGAGCATAGTGAGCCAGCCGCCAATGGGGAGAACGATCGCATTTGAAACGAGATAACTCGTGAGGACCCAGGTGACTTCATCGATGGTGGCGGAGAGATTCCCTGCGATGTGCGGTAACGACACGTTGACAATGGTGGTGTCGAGGATTTCCATAAAAGTAGCCAGCGTTACCGCAAGGGCTATAATGTAAGGATTGTACTTTGGCTTCCACGATTGACTTTCAGGTGTTGCTACGTTTTGACTTTCCATGGTGAGAAGACCTGATTACTTGATTCTCACATCGGGAACGGCCGACATCCCCGGGGCCAACAAGTAATTGGGGTCTGGAGCTTCATCCAACAAAATCTTGACAGGAACTCGCTGAACCACCTTCACGTAATTTCCGGTGGCATTTTCCGGAGGAAGCAAGCTGAAAGCCGAACCGGTTCCCGATTGGATGCTATCCACATGCCCTTGGAAGACCTTGTGTGGATAGGTGTCAACACGGACTTCAACCGGTTGTCCTTTCCGAATTTGCGTGAGTTGAGTTTCCTTGAAGTTGGCTACAACCCAAACGTTATCAGGAACAACCGATAAAAGCAATTGCCCTGTCTGGACATAATTTCCCTCTTCGACACTTTTTTTCGTGATTTGTCCTGACTCCGGGGCGTAGATCTTGGTGTAACTCAAATTGAGTTTGGCCATTTGAAGTGCGGCACTTGCCTGTTGTGCTTGCCCAAGAGAGGATTGGTGTTGAGCTTTGCTTTGAGCCACTTGATCCGGCACCACATCAGCCTTCTTGAAGCGACCGACCGCTTGACCCACTTGTGCTTTCGCTGCAGCCACAAGGGCTTTTGCTTGGCGCAAGTTTTCTTTCGCGGCCTCTACTTTTTCACGTGCCACTTCAAGGTTGGCATGGGCACGGTCGTGGCTATCGACCGCTTGATCCAGCTGCTGTTTTGAGACTTCGTCTCGTGAATAAAGTTGTTGGTAACGGGTGAGATCCGTGTTGGCGAGTTTTTCATCGGCCACAGAGGCAGTGTATTCTGCTTCCGCTTGGTCAAGCTGACTCTCTGCGGTCATCGCCTGTGCTTGTGCGACATGGACCCCTGACTCGGCAAATCGGACTCCCGAGGTCTCTTGCAGAACCCCTGCGCGCGAAGTGGACGAGGTAAGTCCAACGCCAATTTCAGCCACTCTTTCGTTGGAAAGAGCTGTTCGAAGAGACGCTTCGGCTTCATCGAGTCGTGCCTGGTAATCGCGAGGATCGATCTCAAGAAGGAGATCACCCTTTTTGACTCTTTGATTATCGTTCACATAGACCTTGAGAACCTGCCCCGACACTTTCGGGCTTACATCAACGATGTGTCCCACAATCATTGCATCATCGGTAGACACATAGTGCATCGATCGGAAGAAGGAACGGAGCCCAACAATAAGTCCGACGATCAGGACCACTCCAATGACAAGATACAAAACCCGAGGTTTTTCACTCACGATTATCACTTCCTCCAAAAAGGATCACAATTGAAATTGCAAAGCATGTCCAAGCGAGGCCGCCAGATTCAAACGTGCTTGATTGTACATGGCTAAAGCCAAGACTTGAGCATTCCTTGCGTTTTCAAGTGAAGTTTCTGCATCCAGGACTTGAATGTTGTCTCCCAGTCCTGATTTAAACCGATCTCGGGCCAAGTCAAGTTGTCGTTTAGCCAAATCGAGTGATTGTTGTGCGGATTGAACTTGCTTTGCCGTGGTGAGAAGGGTTTGAATGGCCATCCGAACATCTTCCTCGATCTGATCATGGGTATCATTTAAGATTAACTCTGATTGATGTTTTTTACTTTCGAATTCCTGAATGTGCCCCTTGGTTAGTCCACCATTAAAAATGGGGAGATCAAAGTTCATCCCAAACCATCGAGTCGGAAGCGAGAGGAGTCCAGGTGTGTTTCCACTTAACCCGTAATTCGCTCCGAAGTAGAGGGTGGGATCCCCTTCCCCTTTTGCTGCGGATAAGTTCAGCTCGTCTCGTCGCACTGCCTCACTGGCCACTTGAAGTTCAAACCGATCATGGAAAGCTTGTTTGAGAAGATCATTCACGGGGGAAGGTGAGGTTGCTGTAAACGGAAGCACGTCTTTTAAGTCAAGATTTTTCCCCAACGGGATGCCAATGGCTCGCTTCAGCTGGAAACCCGCTTGCTCAAGTTGCGTTTCTGCTTGTGAAAGTGCGAGCTCTTTTTCAGCGAGGCGAGTGCTTGCGCGAAGTACATCCACACCATTGGCCATTCCGGCATCATGCTGATCCTTGGCTTGTTTTTCCAAACTTATTGCCAGATCAACATTGGCACTGGCAGCATCCACGGCTTCCTGGGTCTCTAGGACGCGAAGATAATCCATGACCGTCGCGGTAGCGATTTGCTCTTCAGCAAGTTTTTCTTGAAGATGCGTAATCTGAAGATCCACTTGACTGGCCGCATGGCGGCGAGCGGCAGAAAGGTTAAAGAGGGTTTGCGCCAGGTGCACGCGAGCGTCAAAAGTGTAGTAAGGACCAATCAAGGGGGAAATGGGGAAGAGTCTTGGAGGGAAACCAAGGGCGGCTAAGTTCTGCGTGGCATTGGCTTGTGAGGCCGTAACGTAAAGATTGGGTAAGAGTTGAGCCAGGGATTCTGTTTCTCTTCCATGAGCCTCGTTTTCACGCTCACGAGCTAAGAGAACGGTCAAGTTGTGCTGAAGTGACAGTTGAATCGCCTGGTTCAAGTTGAGCGAGAAGGCTTCTTCTTTGGCACCCATGTCATCGGCCTGTGATGCAAGCGGGCGGCTCAAGATGCACAAAAGAAGGGCCACGAGAGTGAAGAGCCCTTTCTTTTCGAACGGCAGCAAGGTTTGTTTTTTCATCTTGCAGGTCCAACTTTCGCGCATGGATGGTTTTACCTTTTTCCTATGGAATACCCCATTGTGGAAGCTTTTAAAATATTTTCAACACTTGTTCTACCGAGCGTTTTTGTTTTTTTGCTCATCCTCGTGGGGCTCCTGCTCATTCTTGTAGCCAGAAAGCCAAGATTAGGAAAGGGAATGATGATCATTGGAGTGCTCCTGTATTATCTCCTTTCACTAAATCCTGTAGCCGACCTTATTCTTTATCCGTTGGAAGGATCGTATCACGTGATCAATCAGGATGAATACCCTCAGGTCCACACAGCCGTGGTGCTTCTTGGAGGGCAAGAAGGGGACATCTTGCGCGGAAGTACCGTGGTTCAGATTTATTATCATTGGGTACAACGACATGAAATGGAAAAGAGGGTGATTGTCTCTGGCGTCGATCCGCTGAACCTCGCAGGGCACGAGACAGAAGACTTACGCGATTACCTCGCGGAACGGGGAGTTTCTTCCAAAGACATTGAGCTTGATAAGAAGTCTCGGAACACCTACGAGAGTGCCGTGAATGTGAAAGCACTCGTTGGACAGGAGCCCTTTTTTCTTGTGACTTCAGGCTATCATATGAAGCGATCAATTCTCGCATTCATCAAGTCTGGCACCCACCCGATCCCCGCGGCAGCAGATCTAGAACTGGCTCCTCGGTACCACTTGATGGACTTTATTCCGAACTCGAACAGTCTCCGAAAGTCAGACCTTGCATTTCACGAGTACGCAGGTCTCGTGTTTTATCGCTTGTTCCACTAATCATTAAATTTGTCGAGTCTTGCATTATTTGCAAGTTTTCAGTTGTGGCATTTTACCTATACTAACACAGCGCACTTGACACTGCTGGTGGGAGTCCTGAGCAATCACCCGAGACTTGGGAAGGAGTCCGACCTATCCCATTTTTCGCATTGGGATCTGCCCCTCGGGAAAGCAAAAGATCCGCAACTTCGTTCTTCTTCTGAATTCTAGCTAGGTGCAGAGGAGTCTGCCCCTGCATGCCGTGAGCGTTAACATCTGCCCCTGCATCCAATAGGGCGTTAACAATTTCCGTCTGGCCACTCCATGCCGCTGGGTGAATTGGCTTCCAGCCATCGCGGTCGTCGGCGTTGGGATTCGCTTTTGCTCCAAGCAAGGT
>JABDET010000076.1 GCA_013286945.1 Candidatus Melainabacteria bacterium | reverse complement strand
AAACAACAGGGAAAACTCTTTACTCCCGATGGCCAAGAACGTTATGTGAGCTCAATTTACTCTTTTGTTAGAGGGCAAGACGGAAAACCTTTAGGCTGGGTTATCATTCTCCGCGACGTCACCGAAGAAAAGCGACAAGAACAAACGAAGAACGACTTTATCTCGATTGTTTCTCACGATTTGCGTACACCACTCACCTCGATTAAGGGCTACGCGGCAACCTTGTTACGTTACCGCGATCGATTAAGTGAAGCTCAACAGCAAGAGTCGCTGCGCGCCATTAACAGCGAAATGGATCGGTTTGCAAGGCTCCTTGACAACCTGCTCGATCTTTCTCGCGTGGAAGCTGGACGCCTCAACATTTATCCGATGCACTTTAACCTTGAAGACATGGCACACAAAGTGGTTGAGGTCTTTAAGATTTCAGCCCCGAAGCATCAATTTGCTTTCAAATTTCCCTCTTCTTTTCCGGAGGCCTATGGAGATCCCGATCAAGTTGAACAAGTTCTAAACAACTTGGTCTCGAACGCGATCAAGTATTCCCCGACCGGTGGAGAAATTCGAATTGAAGGAACCAAGAAGGATTCTCAAGTGACGGTCAGCATTGTGGATCAAGGGATGGGGGTTCCGTCCGATCAACTCGGCAAGATCTTTGAGCGATTTCACCGCGTCGAATCAAAAGCCACCCGATCGGTTTCGGGGACTGGGCTTGGACTTTACATTTCCAAAAATTTGATTGAGGCCCAACATGGAAAAATCTGGGTCGAAAGCCAAATAGGTAAAGGATCGACGTTTAGCTTCACCTTGCCTATTGCCACTTGAAGGAGCAGCGTTTAATGGAAGAACTCACACCGCGGAAGATCGTTGAAGCGCTCGATCGTTACATCGTTGGTCAAGCCGAAGCGAAACGTTCGGTCGCGATTGCCGTTCGAAATCGATATCGACGAGAAAAACTCGGGCCAGAGATGCGAGACGAAATCATCCCAAAGAACATTTTAATGATCGGTCCTACCGGCGTGGGAAAAACAGAAATTGCTCGACGCCTTGCCAAACTTGTGAATGCCCCGTTTCTCAAAGTTGAGGCCACGAAATACACCGAAGTCGGTTACGTCGGGCGCGACGTGGAAAGCATGATCCGAGATCTGGTCGAAACAGCCATTCGGATGATTCAATCGGCAAAAATGAAACAAGTAGAAGGGAAAGCAAAAGAATTAGCCATTGAAGCCTTGATTGGCCTCATCCACCCAAAGCCTCGAAAGGAATCCCCCTTATCCAGTCCCATTTTTAGTCTTTTCGGTGCACCTCAAGTGGTTCAACCCGAAAGCGAACCAAGACCGGCAGATCCCCAAGCTGAAAGCAATGATGGCTCTCTGCGTCAACGCCTTCTCACCGATGAGCTCGATGCGCAAACTGTAGAGGTCGAAGTGGAAGATGCGGTTCCAAGTGTCATCGAAATCTTTAGCCCTGCGGGGATGGAAGAAATGGGAATCAATTTTCAAGATCTTCTTGGCGGAATGTTTCCCAAAAAAAAGAGAAAGCGAAAAGTTACGATAGCCGAAGCTAAGAAAATAATTGCTGCAGAAGAAGCTCAGAAGCTCATCGACATGGATGAAGTACGCCGAGAGGCTGTTCACCGGACAGAACAACACGGCATTATTTTCATTGATGAGCTTGATAAAATTGCCGGGAGAGAAAAAGGGAGCGGACCCGATGTCTCGCGTGAAGGGGTTCAGCGCGATATCCTGCCCATCATCGAAGGCTCTACCGTCATGAGCAAATATGGCCCCGTGAAGACTGACCACATTCTTTTTATTGCGGCTGGGGCCTTCCATATTTCTAAACCATCCGATCTGATCCCGGAGCTGCAAGGACGATTCCCCATTCGAGTGGAGCTCACGAGCCTAGGAGAGGATGATTTCAAGCGGATTCTCGTTGAGCCTCACAATTCGCTCATTCGACAGTACACGGCCCTTCTCGAAACGGAAAACGTGAAGATAGAATTCCTTCCAGAAGCCATTGACGAAATTTCTCGCTTGGCGGCTGCGGTTAACGAACAAACCGAAAACATTGGCGCCCGGAGACTTCACACCATCTTGGAGCGCCTGCTCGAGGATTTAAGCTACGAGGCTTCCGAAAAAAGTGGCTTAAAGGTTCGAATTGATCGAGCCTATGTCACCCAGAAGCTTGAAAACCTGGTAAAGAACCAGGACCTTTCGCGCTACATCTTGTAGTGTAATTTTCTATGCCAACCGCCAGTCGAACCCTAAGGAATCTTGTTCAGCAAGGCTCGGATTTTCTGAAACGGCAAGCCTGGAATGAATCGATTACTCCACTCTTGGAAGCCCATCGCTTACAAGCCAACAATCCCGCGGTCTGTTTTTTTTTGGCGTTAGCTTATTATGCTTTGGGGGATCTGGTCAAAGCCAAGACTTACATCAAGCAAGGACTTGACCTCAATCCCAAAAACACGTTGGGTCAAAACCTCTTAGCGCTTCTCGCTTTCCGCGACAATGATCTCACGACGGCGATCACGTTGATCGACCAATATGGGATGGTCGAAAATCATGAAATTCAAGCTTTTTTTCTTTTTGAAGTCGAGCGATCGCTGGGTGAACTTGAATAAAGCGCCTTCACTTTCGTGAGGCGCAAAAGGTAAGGAGGTCAGAGTGAGAAACGAAAGTGAAGGCGCTGTGTTTCCTTGTCGCTCAACTTCCCGCCACAAGTGGCGGAAGTTCTCGCGACTTCAGAAATGAGATGGCTTTCGTTTCGTCTGGCTTACTTTTACGGAAAGGATGCGGCAACGAATAAGAAATGGGCCAAAGCGGAGTCTCACCTTCAAGAAGCCCTTCAGTACTTCCCTCGCCATCCGCAAGCAAGCCTCGCGCTAGCCGAAGCACTTTGGAATCAGGGAAAAAAAGAAGCAGCACGTCAACAGATACACTCCCTTGAAGAAAGCGAACCCGGACTATCCCCGGTATCTTACCTCCTCGGGCTGTTTTCGAAGGAAGAAGGAAATCTAGAGCAGGCAAGGACTTATCTTGAAGAAGCGGTCTTACGCGACTCAAAAAACATCGAGGCTTGGTATGAGCTTGGGAAGATTTATATCGGTTTAAGCGAAACCGAAAAGGCTCTCCAAGCATTAGAGCAGGTCACTCGAGTGGATCCTTTTATCACCCGAAGTCGCTTCCTAGAGCTAAAGGAAAAGGTCAAAGTAAGCGGAAGAATGCAACCGTGAGCTTCCCAACACAAAGGCCCAGGCGGATTCGAGGCGTTTCTCTCTTACGCCAAATGACGCGCGAAAACCAAGTATCGATCCACGATCTGATTTATCCTATTTTCGTAGTCCCAGGACAAGGCATCAAAAAGGAAATTGCCTCCATGCCAGGCCAGTACCAGTATTCGATTGACCAACTGGTACAGGAATCGAAGACCGTTTTTTCCCTAGGAATTCCAGCCATTTTGCTCTTTGGAATTCCAGCCGCAAAAGACGAAATGGGACAAGACGCCTACGCTCCAAGCGGCATCGTGCAACAAGCCGTCCGTGCTCTTAAGAAAGAGGTTCCGAAACTCTTTGTCATTACAGATGTTTGCCTGTGTGAATACACTTCCCATGGTCATTGCGGGGTGCTAAAGGGGGGGCATGTCGACAATGACAAAACGCTTGAACTACTTTCGAAGACAGCGCTTAGCCATGTCGAAGCAGGAGCCGACATGATTGCCCCTTCTGACATGATGGATGGTCGAGTTGGAGCCATCCGAAAGATGCTTGATCAACATGGATTCCAAAACACTCCCATCATGGCTTACTCGGTAAAATATGCATCCGCTTTCTACGGACCCTTTCGTGAAGCCGCGCAATCGGCTCCGCAATCAGGAGATCGATTTGGCTATCAAATGGATCCGGCCAATGTGCGCGAGGCGATCCTTGAAACAAAACTTGACATCGAGGAAGGGGCTGATATCCTCATGGTTAAGCCAGCCCTAGCCTACATGGACGTCATTCGTGCGGTTCGCGAGAAGTTCGATCTTCCCTTAGCGTGCTACAATGTCAGCGGAGAATATGCCATGGTGAAAGCGGCTGCCCGAGAAGGCTATCTTGATGAAAAGAGAATTGTTCTCGAAATCCTCACCGGACTAAAGAGAGCCGGAGCCGATCTCATCATCTCTTATCACGCGAAAGACGCTGCAAAATGGCTGCGCGAATCCCCGGAAACCGAATCAGCTATTTCTTCTGACCGCTTGTTGAAAATCAGCCCTTGAAGCCCTGGCTAATTGCCCACCGGGGCGGCGCGGCTGAAGCCTTTGAAAACTCCCTTGCGGCTTTTCACCATGCCATCTCGATTGGTTGCGATTCCATCGAAGTGGATCTCCGTGCTACTCTCGATGGAACCATCGTTGTCATGCACGATGAAACCGTTGATCGAACGACCACTGGTCATGGAAGAGTCGGGGATCTTACTTTAAGCCAAATTCAAGATCTAAAGCTTAAGAATGACGAGCCCATCCCGACTCTTGAAGATCTTCTTCGGGTTGCAAAAGAAACAATTGCGCTTCATCTTGAGGTCAAAGAAGAAGGCTTTGAAAAAAAACTTGTGGAGTTCATAACCTCTTTTGATTTGGTCTCTTCCGTGCACGTGATCAGTTTCAATCTTGAAGTCTTGCACAAAATTAACCAGCTGCGTTCACAAGTAAGCACCGGATACCTCTTCGATAAGAAAAATCAGTGGAAATCTTGTCCCTCTTTTTCCAAACTTGTTTTGCCCAGCGTAGAACTCTTAGATGCCGAATTCTGTCAATTGATTCACGCCCAATCAAAAGCGATCCATACGTGGGTGGTTAATTCCGAGGAAAAACTTCCCGAGCTTTTGTCTTTTGGAGTTAAAGGAATCATCACGGATACTCCTCGAGTCTTCTCTTCATTCTGGCGATCGACCGCGGGATGAATTCGGCTTGAATAGAGGAATCCCGCGACTGATCACATCCTGTGGTCGCTGGATGAACGGCGAAATTAGAGGAATCCCGCGATTGATCACATCCGTGTGATCGCGGGATGATTTCATCCTGAAATCACATTTTATCGGGTGAAGAGATTCCCATCAGGCCCAAGATTTCGGCAAGGACCTTCTTGCATGAGGCCACAAGAAAGAGACGTGCCTGCGAGACCTTTTTCTCGGAAGGATCTCCAAGGACACGGCACTCCGTGTAGAAGGAATGAAAGGTACGAGCTAATTCAACCGCATAACGTGTTAAATGGTGGGGTTCCCGACTTTCTGCGGCAAGCCGAATGATGGAAGGGATTTGAGCCATCTTCTTAATCAGCTCCTTTTCTGCCGCGTGAACCAGTGGGGTTAGATCGATGCTCGAAGCTGAGGCAAGCTTCACCCCTTGTTCACTTGCCGCTCGAAGGATGCTTGCAATCCGGGCATGTGCATATTGCACATAGTAAAGGGGGTTTTCATCAGACTGAAGTTTAGCCAGGTCCAAATCAAATTCAAGGTGCGTGTCGCGATGTCGGTTTAAGAAATACCATCGGGCTGCATCGATCCCCACCTCATCCAAAAGTTCTTCCATGGTGATGAACTCCCCCGCCCGCTTAGACATGCGAAGCGGCTTCCCGCCTGACATGAGGGTCACCAGTTGAATGAGGTATATTTCGAGCGTGTCCTCTGGATAACCTAAAGCTTGAATGGCTGCTTTGGTTCTGGCAATGTAGCCATGGTGGTCTGGACCCAGCAAATCAATCAGTCGATCAAAGCCTCGTTTTTTCTTGTAGGCGTGATACGCGATGTCGGCAGAAAAATAGGTGGGTCGACCATCTTGCCTGATCAAAACACGATCTTTGTCATCATGAAAGGTTGTGGAGCGGAACCAAATCGCACCGTCCTGCTCATAGATGTGGCCGTGCTCCTTTAGCACGGCAATGCTTTTGTCGACGCTGTCTCCAAGTTGGCTTTGGAAAAACCAAGATTGAAACACCAGCCGAAATCGCTCGAGGACACTTCGTTGCGAATTGACCATGTAAATCACCGCGGTACGGGCAAGGAATTGAAGCCGAGTTTTTTCGTCGGAGATTTTTGTGAAAAGCTTGTCCTTAAACCCTTCGCGAAGTAACGCTAGTCTTTCTTTGGTAAAAATCGATTCTCCATAAATCTTCTTCCCTTCCGTTCCAAAGATTTCCGGTTTTGGAAATCCATCACGAATAAACTTGGCCAGGTCTTTGACATATTCTCCAGCATACCAATCTTCTGGAAACTCGGGAATCGTTTTTCCATCCAATTCCAGATACCGTGCCTCAACCGACCGAGCTAGATTTTCGATTTGACTCCCTTCGTCATTCACATAGAACTCTCGCTCTGCGTGATCACCGGTGACTTCAAAGAGCCTTGCTAAAGTGTCGCCCAGCGCTGCGGCTCGGGCATTCACGACGTTTAGGGGACCCGTTGGATTGGCTCCCACAAATTCAAGAAGTATCTTCTCTCCTTTTTGCGACACTTTGGGGGTAGGTTTCTGAATGCCGGAGGATATTTCACGTAAGGTTTCTTGAAAAAACTCATTGAAGAAAAAAAAGTTAATAAAACCAGGACCTGCCACATCCACTTTTTCAATCACGTGATTGTCATTGGGAAGATTCTCCACAATGGCTTTGGCCACGAGGCCCGGTGGAACCTTAAGCTTCTTGGCTAGAATCATGGCCACATTGGTTGACAGATCCGCTCGCCCTTTTTCTTTGGGGAGCTCGAGGGCGATCGCCGGGACTTCAGGAAGTGTAAGAAGCCCCTTTTCTTGAGCATTCAAGAGTGCTTTTTCTAAAAGAATTCGAACTTTGTTTTCCATAACGAGGTTTAAGGGGTTGCTGCTTCTAATTTGACTCGAACGGTTCCTCTTATTCCTTTCCGCCACACCTCGAGGGCAATCTCATCGCCGGGAGATTTCTCCTGGATGTAGTGGATAAGGGAATCCGATGCAGTGACAGGGTTTCCATCCACCTTGGTGATCACATCCCCCTTCATGAGATCTGCTTTGGCCGCTGGACTCCCTGATTCAACCGTTTCAACAACGACTCCTCGAACGACCGGAATACCAAACTGTAAGGCAAGCTCCTCGGTCAGATCATACATGCCTAGCCCAAGCTTCACGTGGGCCCCCGGGCCTGTGACGCCGCTTGTACGAAGCAGCTGGTTCAACACCCGTTTTGCTGTGTTTGAAGAGATAGCAAAACCAAGCCCGTGTGTGTTGACCTCCGGATTTTCGTAAATCAGCGTGTTAATTCCAATCACTTCCCCAAGCGTGGAAACAAGAGGCCCCCCCGAATTCCCGAGGTTGATGGCCGCATCGGTTTGAATGAGATTGGTGTAACGGGTGTGTTGAACCAAAACTTGCCGATTCAAGGCGCTAACCACCCCATGGGTTACCGTCCAGCCGAAGGAAAGGGGATTTCCAATGGCAATGGCTGTTTGTCCCAGTTCCAGCTTGTCCGAATCACCAAAGGTCACAACAGGGAGATGGCTTCCTGATATCTTGAGAATCGCTAAGTCATAGTCCCGAGCAGGGGCAAGAAGAGCAGCCTCATATTCTTTTCCATCTGCGGTAAAGACAATGACACGCGAAGCTCGATGAAGCACATGAGCATTCGTCAAAATGTAACCATCAGGTCTAAAAATCACGCCGGAGGCAACTTCTTCAGGCGTTTCCGTGTCAATCCCGCGAAAGGTCTTAATCCCGACCACAGCCGGTTTTACTCTCTTAACTGCCTCCGTTAATGCCTTCTCGTATTCAGTAAGACCC
>JABDET010000075.1 GCA_013286945.1 Candidatus Melainabacteria bacterium | reverse complement strand
CAGGTACGAAGATATGTTTTCTAGTCTAAAATCTCCATTCAAGACTTTTCTGTCTGGATTTAGTTTCCTCGAATTGCTCATGGCGATGTCGATTCTTTTTATCGTCGTTATTTTCATCATGGAGCTTTTTGTGGCTTCATCCCGCTATCTACTCAGGACAAAAGAATGTTGGACTGCCTCGTTTCTAGCCCAATCCAAAATGGAGTCTAGCATAGAAAATTCGTCTTCTCTTCCTACCGGTGGGGAGAATTTTAACCCGATGGCTAATTTTGAACTGAAATGGGTATTCGATCCAGAAAAAGGGAACTTCCCAAGTCCTTATGAGGGATATCGCTATGAGACAAAAAGCGAGTTGGACCAGATTCCGCTTCGCGTCCTTTATGTCACGGTGACGTCTCCTTCTGGGGTTAGCATTACCTTGCGCGCAATTCACTGAACGACCACCCGATTTTACCCTAGTTCAAACGACATTACCCTCTCTTTAGAATTGTTACCTCGTAAAAAATTGTTCAAAATGCGAACCACAAAATGGCGTTTTCAAGCCACTTTTTGTTAACAAAAGTCGAAAATTGAGGGGATTTTTTTCAAAAACCCCTTGGAATCGTTCTTTAGATATGGTATAATAAATGAAGAAAAACAAAAAGCAATCCATAATAATATAGATAGAAGGCAGCTGGGGGGTAGGGGATGACTGAGCAAGTTTCTGCGTTTCTTGAAAAATCTATTGTTTGTCCTGTTTGCTCGAAAGAAAGCCGCCAACAAAAGCTGAAAAATCGCCTTTGTTCGTCCGCGGAACAAGAATCTGATCAGCATGTGATTCGGTGGAATTGGACCGATCCGCAATACGAGGGGATCAAACCACAATTCTATGTCTTATTGCACTGCCCGAGCTGTAGCTACACGGACATGATTGCCGACTATGAGAATCCATCGGGAGACATTAAGTTTGGCGGAATCAAGAAACTTTTTGAAAGCCTGAAGGGCCCTGACAAGGAGTTTCTAAAAAAATTAACTCCGCTTATCGCAGTTCATCCGATGACCTTTGAGTCTGCGATGAATGCGCACTTGGCCAACATTTACATTCAAGAACTTCCACAAGAAAAAGAATACAAGAACCTGGTAAAACTTGGGCGACTTTATCTGCGAGCCGCTTGGCTGTGGCGAGAAAGAGCCCCGCAATCCAAGGCAGTTCAGGCTTCAGGGGTTCTAGCTGACATTGAACGCCTTACAACCGAAACAGAAAAGCCTCTCACGAACACCGAAGAAAGAATCGAACGTTTGCAAACAATGCTTGTGCGACGTGTGAAGTCACTGAATCTTTCACCCGATGAAGAGAAATCACATCCTTACCAAAAAGTGTTGGGGGGTCTTGAACGATCTGTTGGTGAGATCCATCAAGCCCTTGGAAGACTTCGTGAATTCATGCAGCAAGATGCAAGTGGAACTTTAGTTTCTTCCGCAAAGGGTGATTCGGAATACGTGGGGCACCCATCCTATTTTGAATTCTTGATGGCGATGACCAAGTATTGGCCAAAGCTGCCTCTTAACGAACGCGATTGTCTGAAAGAAGCCGTGAGGTACTTCACCGAGGCGTATTTCACCGAGCTAAATTTCGATGAAGTGGAAAGGGTCATGACCACCAATGCGTTAATTGTGGATCTCCACTTGCGATTGGAAGATTATGATAGTGCTCTCCAAGCCATTGCGTCAGTTTACAAAGCGGGAATGGATGGGAAAATGACACTTCAGAAATCACTTCGTGAAAAGAAAAAGGATGGCAAATTATCCGAGAAGGATGAGATGCAGGTGGAAAGCCAAATCTCGAGGATCGATTATGTCCTCCAGAAAACCGCGGAGCGCCGCC
The DNA here is from genome assembly GCA_013286945.1 of Candidatus Melainabacteria bacterium. Taxonomy (GTDB): domain Bacteria; phylum Vulcanimicrobiota; class JABDET01; order JABDET01; family JABDET01; genus JABDET01. The sequence continues at coordinate 6,085 of JABDET010000075.1, read as the reverse complement.
ATGAAGTGAAAGATTCGAAAGTGAAATCGATGATGCCAAGAATTCAACCCATCTTGGACGAAAACAAGGGGAAGGCCATTGAAGACATCGAGACCATCCTAACGGATGCTGGAATTCCAGAGGATATTGTTGAGGTTCTCGAGGAGAATGGAACCCTTGGTGGTGGCCAACCCAATGGAAAAGCGAAGGCTGACACGAACACTGAATCCTCCGGAAAACGTGGCGGACTCTTTGGAATCTTCGCCAAGGCGGGCTGAGTTACTCAACGTAAGACCCTCAGAGCCGGAGAAAGGGTCGCATTTTTTGAAACTTCTTTTCTCCTAAACCTGGAACGTTCTGAATGTCATCAATGGAGCTAAATCCTCCGTGGTTAGTCCGATAATCGACAATTCGTTTGGCCATTCCTGGGCCAATTCCTGGAAGTGCTTGAAGATCGGATAGGGTGGCTTGATTCAAGGAAACGGCGTGATTGGGTTTTGCCTTCTTCCCCAAAGTGTGGGGCCGAGAAGTTGAGGCGGTTCTTCCGAGGTTTTCTCGGTTGGCCTCATGGACAATCCGTGGTACCACCACCATGTCTTCATCTTCGAGACGTTTTGCGATGTTAATCCCTTCTGGATCCCACCCGCGAATGGCTCCACCTGCTTTTTTGATGGCATCTTTCACGCGACTTCCTTGGGGGAGTGAGTAGACTCCTGGCTTTCGCACCGCCCCGGTCACATAAATGGTCACGAGAGTTAGGTCGGAGGGGAGGATGATCTCATCACCGGTGCTTCCGCCCAATCGACTTTTCTCGAAAAGTCGCGCCTGAATAATGAAACCCGCTGCGACAAAAGCAATAAAAAAGCAAGTGATGAGAATAGCGAACGTTCGGCGCGAAAGACCTTTCCAAAACTCCATGAGATTTCTTTACAAGACTGACTTTGCTTCTCCTTTTCAAAAGGTATCTTTTCTCCGGTGAGAAAATCGTTACATCGTATGTCGAGCCTATCAAAAATACAAGTGGCCATCGATGGCCCGGTTTCATCTGGAAAGTCTACGGTGGGAAGCAAAGTCGCTTCCCAGCTTAATTACTTGTTCATCGATACTGGACTGATGTACCGAGCTATCGCGTGGAAAATTCAAGCCCAATTTGCTTCGGAAAAGGAATGGGGAAATGTTGCCTTAGGTTCCAAATTTGAATGGAGAGGGGATAAAGCTTCTCCCAACATTTTCTTGGACGGGGCTGACGTGACCGGAAAATTGTATTACCCTGAGATTTCGCTTCTCAGCTCGCGCGTGGCCACCAATCCCAATGTGCGGAAGGCCTTAGTTGCCATGCAAAAAGCGGTCGCAAAGGATGGGGGAGTGGCGATGGTGGGAAGAGACATCGCTACCGTCGTTCTTCCCGAGGCCGCTGTAAAAGTTTTCTTAACGGCCTCAGTCGATACGCGAGCCAAACGACGCCACGAAGAACTTGAAGCCAAGGGGATCAAGACAAGCTTTGATCAGGTGAAGTCGGAAATGATAAGGCGAGACGAACAGGACAGTACCAGGAAAGATTCTCCGCTACGGCCAGCTCCTGATTCGGTTTCGATCGACGCCACCAACCTCGATGTGGAACAGGTGGTGTCTCAGATTGTTTCCCTTGTAAAGTCAAAGGATAACTAGCGTTGCTTTATACGGTGTCGAAAGCCATCCTTTTTGCGATCCTCCGACTTTTCTATCATTATAGAGTCATGGGGGGAGAAAATGTTCCTAAAGATGGGGGTGTGATTCTTGCTCCCAATCATGTGAGTTATTGGGATCCTCCAGTGGCGGGTTGTGTTACTCGACGCAAAGTTTATTTTATGGCAAAAGAAGAGCTGTTTCATGTTCCAATTTTGAAATACTGGATAAAAAGGGTGGGATGCATTCCGGTGAGGCGTGGAACAGCCGATCGGCGCGCTCTTCGTTTAGCGGCAGAACATCTGAAAAAAGGAGGATGCGTTCTGGTTTTTCCGGAAGGGAAGCGTGTAAGCCCGGGTGAGGTTAAGGAGGGGGAACTTGGAATTGCCCTCCTTGCGCAAATGGCGGGCGTGCCCGTGGTTCCAATCGGCATCACAGGAACACAACCCCTGTTTCGGAAAATTTGTGGAGTTCTTCCTTGGTTTTCTAAAATTCGGGTCCACGTAGGAAAACCTTTGTTGTTTAGTTTTCCGAACAAGGCTCATGAGCGAACAAAAGCATTTGAAGAAGCTGTCCATGTGATCATGAATGAAATTCAGCGATTAAAGACTGAGAAATTAACATGACGATTAAGCAAGGGTTGCGACTTAAGCATTGGCGCCTTCCGAGATTGCGGTGGCGGACGATTGCATTTTTTCTTGCGGTACTCGGGCCGGGAATTATCACAGCGAATGTCGACAATGACGCGGGTGGGATCACGACTTATTCTCTTGCCGGTGCCCAGTTCGGCTATCACATGCTTTGGGTTCTTGTCATCATCACGATTAGCTTGATCGTGGTTCAGGAAATGGGTGCGCGCATGGGGGCCGTAACCCAAAAAGGCCTGGCTGACTTGATTCGAGAGCAATTTGGCGTTCGGGCTACCTTCGTGGTGTTGTTAGCCCTTTTGATTGCGGATGTGGGAAACACCATGGCTGAGTTTGCTGGAGTGGCTTGGGCTTGCGAAGTATTCGGTTGGTCTAAATACATCACGGTTCCTCTTGCCGCGATCTTTGTGTGGTGGCTTGTTTTGCGTGGAAATTACAAATCGGTTGAACGTGTTTTTTTGGTGGCGTGCGGAATTTATCTCACCTATGTTTTTTCAGGATTTTTGGCCCACCCCCATTGGCCTGAAGTGTTTCATGCCACTTTAGTTCCTTCTTTTTCGCTGGAGAAAAATTATCTCATCATGTTGATTGGTGTGGTCGGAACCACCATCGCCCCTTGGATGCAGTTTTATATCCAGTCAGCCATCGTTGAAAAAGGAATCGACGTGAAGGATTATCCTTACAGCAGAACCGACGTCATCGTGGGGTGCATCATGACCGATGTGGTGGCTTGGTTTATCGTGGTGGCTTGCGGTGCAACGCTCTTTGCGAACCATGTGGGGATTGAGACCGCCAAAGATGCGGCCTTAGCGCTTGTTCCCTTAGCGGGAAAATATTGTGCCATTCTTTTTGCAGCAGGGCTCCTCAATGCCAGCATTTTTTCGGCCTGTATCTTGCCGTTGGCTACTTCGTATTATGTGTGTGAATCGTTCGGATTTGAAGCAGGGGTGGATCGGCAATTCAAGCAAGCCCCTGTTTTTTACTGGCTTTACAGTCTCATGATCATTATCGGCGGAGGCTTTATTTTGCTTCCGCACATTAACTTGGTGGCCGTGCTCTTAATTTCTCAAGTGGTGAATGGGATCTTGCTGCCGTTCATCCTGATCTACATGCTGAAACTCATCAACAATAAGCGACTGATGGGAGAACATGTGAATACCCCTACGTTTAACGTGATTGCGTGGGGCACCACGATCGTCATGATTGGTTTGACCCTGGCCTTGGTGGTGGTAACCGTTCTTCAATCATTCCATGTCATTTCTTAACCGGTGTAACCGCAAAGGATCGGGAGGATTTTGCCGATAGTGAAAAGAACGAAAAGAAGGAAGAACCACGTCGCGTGGATGTAGGGGGTTAACGTGAAGGTCGGGATCTTTACGGTTGGAGATGTTGATTTACGTCTCCTGTATCGTTTGGCCTGTGGGCTCGAGGAACGTTTTCTTTACAAGTTCCTGATCGAGTCGAGTTTGTCTGCTCCTACGAGTGCGTTCAACGCTGTGAAAAAGCAATACTTTGCCCCTGCACTTCTTAACCGAATCAAAGTGGCCTTTCCTCCCGAAATCAAGTATGCGCTTGGGATCACACGTGTCGATTTGTATGGGGTTTCGCTCAATTATATTTTCGGGGATGCCAATGCGGATGAGCGAATCGCGCTCGTGAGTTATCATCGTTTGCGCCCAGAGTTTTATGGACACACGACCGAGAACACACTCCTTTTTGATCGAATCTTGAAAGAATCGATGCATCAATTAGCCCATGTTCTCGGTTCTAAACATTGCTACAACCAAAATTGTGTGATGTATTACTCCAACAACATTTACGATATCGACAGAAAGACTTCTCTCTTCTGTTCTGAGTGTGAAAAGAAACTGAAGAAAGCCGCTGCTTACGATCGAACCAAAGACTAGATCAAACCCCCACGAAATCCAGGTGAATCAATAATTGATTTTTTCTTATAATAGAGCGATATCTTTGAATGGAATCGAGCATGATTCTTTTCCCAGGCCCCCCCAGGGGGACTGAAATGGCAAGAAACTCGAGCTCCATTGATTTCCCATCAATACAGGCGACGGCATCGTCGAGACAGCGATAGTCGCGGCTTGCTCCAGCAAGAACATGTTCTTTGTGTTCCTGCCAAGTGGGACGGGAAATGATAAGAGATCTTGCCTCTTGATAAACCAGATCGTTTCCTTCCTGGTTGGTTGAGGGCAAAGTGGTCTTTAGGACATGCTCAAAGGTATCGAATCGCATTGGAAGCATACACATTACTGGGTTCCCAGCTTTTCGGCACGCTATTTCAAGAAACCCGTTCTTTCTCAAGGACCCGGGATCTCGACACACTTTCCCTCGGGTGGCCACAGCAAACGAGAAGTCTCCTGCTGGTACGTTGAATACTTTTGTGGTATAAGAAGTAGGCATGGCTGTGTCATTATAGCGGAAGTTGCAGAGTAAAGCAACGAAAGTTTGTTTCCAGCTTGTAAACAATCCGCTAACCAACCAAACGCAAGTACTCCGTGAAATGCTTCAATTCATGGAGTTGCCATTCGACTCCGCGGGGTAATCGATTTCGATAAAGAAGTTGAGGGGGGATGAATGGCCAGGAAAGGGGAAGCGAGCCGTTCCAAATCGGAAGACTGCTGCTACAATATTTCCAGAAGTTCCCGCGAAACATTCAGAAAACTTAAGATCAAAATAATTTTCATGCAGCAGCAATTTAGTCTTCTCGTAAAGTTGTTTTCCGTGGGTTGAACAAGCATCGAGGACTTCATTCCTTGGCCAGGTGTGGATGTCTTTAGCCAGGCGCCAGGCTTGATAGCGCGCAAGATTCACCCCAATTTTTCGCAGTCGCTTCAAGAGATCGCTACCTTGAGTAATGTGGTAAAGGGTCCCAACGGCTTCGCCGGAGCGGCTTAAAACTCTGTAGAGGTCCCAGAGATCGATTGGAATAAAATAAGATCCATGTTTCCCGTCAATCTTCAGTTCAAAAAAAGAATCACCCGGTGACAAAATATCGTGTCGGTTAATCTCATTAAGCCGGATGGTGGCTTGATTGAGATCAAGCCATTCACCATCTTCATGCCGAACCCGGGGTTTAAAAATTTTCCCAGTGTATCCGATGGGAACTTGAGTGGCAACGCGAAGCATTTTTCTTAACCTCCACAAAACAAGAGTTCCTTATTCCTTTGCTCTCCCTTGCTACTTCTTTGATAGAAGGCTGGCACTCAAGAGTTCCCTGTTCATCCGGGCAATATGGGAAAGGGAAATTTCCTTGGGGCATTCCGCTTCGCAAGCGCCTGTACTGGTGCAATTTCCGAATCCTTCCTCATCCATGGCTTTCACCATGTTCAATACGCGTTCACTTCGTTCAGGGCCTCCTTGGGGAAGTAAAGCAAGTTGTGAAACCTTAGCGGACACAAACAGCATCGCTGAAGCATTCTTGCATGTCGCCACACAGGCACCACAGCCGATGCAAGCGGCCGCGTCAAAGGCCTCATCCGCCACCGGCTTTGGGATGAGAACCGCATTAGCATCCGGCGGACTTCCTGTGTTAGCCGAGATAAACCCGCCCGCCATGAGGATTCGATCAAATGAGGATCGATCCACCACCAGATCTTTAATCACCGGAAAGGCTTTAGCCCGCCACGGTTCGAGCACAATCGTGTCGCCATCTTTGTAATGACGCATGTAAAGTTGACACGTGGTGGTGGCCTTCAGTGGGCCATGAGGTCGGCCATTGATATAAATGCCACAGGACCCGCAGATCCCTTCGCGGCAATCGTGTGAAAAGGCCACCG
>JABDET010000074.1 GCA_013286945.1 Candidatus Melainabacteria bacterium | reverse complement strand
GTGCAATGGAGTTCGGAAACCTTGATCCGATTACCTCTTGGAGGCATCGTCACGAGGCTGTCTTCTTAAAGCGTTGCACAGCGAAACTCAGGATTGCGCTTCCGAGGATGGCCAAAGCAAGGAACTGCGGCCAAAGAACATTCAAACCTACTCCTTTTAAAAATACCCCACGGACGATGAGGATGAAATAACGGAGTGGGTTTAAATAAGTAAGCACCTGAATAGGGCGCGGCATGTTTTCGATCGGGAAAAGGAAACCCGAAAGCATCATGAGGGGATTATTGAAGAAGAAGGTCCCCATCATGGCTTGCTGCTGTGTTTGGCTGATCGTCGAAAGTAGGAGGCCAAAGCCAAGGGTGCAGTAGATAAAGAGAAGCATTCCTGCTAAAAGCATGATCGGGTTTCCCCGAAATGGCACCTGAAACCAGAGAATCGTAACGAGTGCGACTGAGACCGCGTTGGCCAATCCAATTAAGGCAAAAGGAATCATCTTTCCTAGGATAAACTCGAACCGAGTAATCGGGGTTACAATGATCTGCTCAATGGTCCCGATTTCCTTTTCTCGAACAATCGCCATGCTGGACATCGTCATGGTGGTGAGGAGGAGAATCATGGCGATAACCCCTGGAAGAAAAAAATTCCGACTCTCCAAATTTTCGTTAAACCAGACCCGTTCGCGAAGTTCGACTCCACCCTGAGTAGGAACTAAACCGTAAAGCTTCGAACCGCGCGCTGTTTGCAAATCGCGATTATACTGATTCGCAATGGTGGCGGCATAGTTTAAGACAATCCCGGTGGCGTTGGAGTCGGTTCCATCGAGAATCACTTGAACCGTCCCAGTTTTTCCTCCATTCAGATTATTTTGGAAGCCATGGTTGATGCGAAGAATCGCCTGAGCGGTGGCATGATTCATGTATTGCAGAGCTTCTTCATCGGAATGAATATAGGCCACCACTTGGAAATATTTAGAACTTACAAATCGGGAGACGAGATCGCGACTCCGAAAGGAGTTGTCAAGATCATAAATGGCTGTTGGGATATTCCTAACATCGGTCGACACAACGTAACCAAAGAGAAGGGTCTGGATGATTGGGGAAATCATGAGAAGTCGTCGCATTCTCGGATCTCGGAATGCTTGCACAAACTCTTTTCGAATCATCTGCAGAATTGGACTCAGCCTTGCCAACATTAGACAATCCTCTTCTTAAAGGCGCGATGGGCCATCACCATCATGGCGATGGCAAACGCGAGGAGTAATAAGAGCTGAAACCAGACCACGCGAAGGCCAACCCCTTTTAGATAAATGCTCTTAATAATAAAGATGAAATAGCGGGCTGGCACAAGGTAAGTGACGAGTTGAACCGGTTTGGGCATGTTGGTGATGTTGTATACAAATCCCGAAAGCATCATGGCGGGTAGGAAGGTTGTGAGTGCGGCTAATTGGTTCGCCACAAGTTGTTTTTTGGCAACGATGCTGATGAGCATTCCCATTCCGAGCGATCCGATAAGAAAAATGACAGCGGTGATGATGAGAAGAATAAGACTCCCCCGAAAGGGAACTCCGAAGACGTATCGACCGACGATATTACAAAGGAACATATCGAACATTCCAAGTGAGAAATACGGGATGAGCTTCCCGACGATGAGCTCCGACCCGCGAATCGGTGAGGTGATGAGCTGTTCCATGGTCCCATTTTCCCATTCCCTCGCGACAGTGAGTGAGGTGAGAAGGCCTGAGATCACCATCATGATGATCACGATGAGCCCTGGTATAATGAAGTTCTTTGATTCAAGTTCGGGGTTAAACCAAACCACAGGGCGGACGTCCATCGTTCCAGTTATCGGTTTTTGCCCATGCCGCGTCATCGTCCGCAAATTAACCATGGTGGAATAAGTACTGGTGACCGCGTTGACGTACCCAAGCGCAATCTGGGCTGTGGTTGAATCGCTTCCATCCACGATGGCTTGAAGTTCAGCCAGACGTCCTGACTCAACCCTGCGGCCAAAATCGCTTGGAATGACAAGGGCTAGCAGTGCTTTGCGTGCATCCAGGGCAAAGCTCATTTCGTTGTAAGTCTTAAACGATCCAACGAGCGTGAAATAGCGCGAGCCGGCAAAGCGGCTCAGTAAGTCTCGACTTGCCGCGGATTGGCTTTGATCCCAGAGGATCACGGGCACGTGATCAACATCGAGCGATAAGGCGGCACTGTTCAAAAAGAGCATCAGCATTGGAAAGCCGATTCCCATCGCAAGACTTCGCCAATCTCTGATGAGATGAATGAATTCTTTTCGTGCGATGGCCCAAAGCCGTGTAAGTTTCATTTCTGCACCCTATTCGCGGTCCTTAGCCTCGATAAGCGAAACAAAAACATCTTCAAGTGAGGGAACAATCCGTTCGAAGCGCTCGAGGCTAAGACCGTGGCTAATGAGCGCTTCGCGAAGTTTTTCTTCGCGGATGTTTTCTGGGATAACCACATGGAGGGCGTCCCCAAAAAGGGCTACTTCTTTGACGTCCTCCATGGAGCGAATCACTTCCATCGCATCGGTCGGTTTTGGAGTGACAATCTCGATCACCTGATCAAGCATCAATCGGGTTTTCAATTCTTCTGGCGTTCCGACGGCCACAAGCTCGCCTCGGTAAATGAATGCAAGGCGATCGCAATACTCCGCTTCATCCATGTAATGGGTGGTCACAAAAATAGTCGTTCCAGCATTAGCCAATTCTTGAATGAGGTTCCAAAAGTCACGACGGCTCAAGGGATCAACACCCGAGGTTGGTTCGTCTAAAAACACAATCGGAGGTTCGTGGAGAATTGCGCAACCTAAGGAGAGACGCTGCTTCCAACCCCCAGCCAAGGTCGAGGTGATTTGCTGTCGGTGTTTTTCCAATCCAGCCATGCGGATTGTCCACTCTTTTCGTTCGGCGATCTTCTCTGGCGAGAGCCGATAGATGCCGGCGTAAAAATTGATGTTTTCTTCCACGGTTAAGTCGTCATACAGAGAGAATTTCTGGCTCATATAACCGATGTACAATTTGATGGTTTCTGTTTGGGTCAAGAGATCAAGACCCGCCACCTTGCCTTCTCCTCCGCTTGGGCGAAGGATTCCGCAGAGCATTCGAATGACCGTCGATTTCCCGGCTCCATTGGGACCAAGAAATCCAAAGATTTCTCCTTTCTTAATCGCGAGGTTAATGCGGTTTACCGCGATGAAGTCGCCAAATCGCTTTTCAAGATTCTTGGTGATTACCGCGAACTCGTTTAGAGGAGAGAGCATCGTGTATTACGAGGCCGGTTGCAACATGGCGATGAAGGCATCTTCGAGTGTTGGAGGGGCAGGACGAATTTCATCAAGTGAAAGCGAGTGAGCTCGAAACGCTTCTGTAATTTTATGGGAGTCACTCTCGGGGGTGCTGGTCATCACATGAATCCGATCCCCAAAAAGATTGACCCCCTTAAATTGAAGATCCTGGCGCAAGAATAGGGCTGCCTGGCGAGCTTGACGGACACGGAGTTCAAGAATGCTGGCATGCATTTGTTGTTTGATGTTTTTTGGAGTATCACATGCAAGCAATTTTCCTTGATGGAGAAGTCCCACACGGCTGCATCGCTCTGCTTCGTCCAGATAAGCTGTTGAAACAAAAATGGTGACCCCTTCTTTGAGAAGCTGATAAAGAATTCGCCAAAAATCACGACGGCTTAATGGATCCACCCCATTGGTTGGTTCATCAAGAAAAAGTACTTTCGGCGTGTGAATGAGTGCACACATGAGCCCTAACTTCTGCTTCATCCCGCCCGACAGATTTCGAGCTAATCTTGTTTTAAAGGGCTCCAACTTGCTGAAGGCTAGAAGTCTTTCGGTTCTCTTTAGTCGTTCGGCTCGCGGAACGCTATAAATATCAGCAAAAAAGTTTAGATTTTCCATGACCGAGAGGTCCCCGTAAAGGCCAAATCGCTGGCTCATGTAGCCGATGTCTTCTTTGATAGGCTCCGCTTCTTTTATCGTGTGCTTGTTGAGGATCCAAGCTTCGCCTGCATCAGGTTCCGTGATGGTAGTTAAGATGCGAATCGTGGTGGTCTTGCCAGCCCCATCAGGCCCGACCAAGCCAAAAATTTCTCCTGGAGAAATGGAGAGATTCAATTGATCGAGCGCTCGAATTTCTCCAAAGTTTTTCGTGATGGAGTTAACTCGAATCGCCGCTGTGTTATTTGAGCTTAGCATCCGCGGGCATTCCAGGCTTTAGTTCAAATTTGGGATTTGCAATATCGATTTTGATTCGATAGACGAGCTTCACCCGCTCCTTTTGTGTTTGGATGTTTTTGGGAGTAAACTCAGGTTCTGCCGAAATGAATGAAACGTGTCCGGGATAGATCTTTTCCGGATAACTATCGGTGGTGATGTCTGCAGGTTGATTCGACTTGACCTTGCCGATATCCGATTCATCGACATAAGCGCGAAGCCAGACATTTTGTAAATCGCCGACGGTGATGAGCGCCGTTCCTGCGGAAACATATTCACCCGGCTCTACATTTTTTGAAAGAACAACACCCGACAAGGGGGCAAACAAAGTTGCGTCTTTTAATTGGGCTTCTGACTGGGAAAGAGAAGCGAGAGCGGCTTCGACACGCGCGCGCCCCTGTTCTATTTCTTCGATTCGCGGACCCTTTTTAACCAAGACGTATTGTTCTTTCGCCTGGGCAGCGTTCTTTCGCGCTTGTTGTATCTCTTCATATCGAGGACCAATCTTGACAAGGCGCCAATGTTCGAGAGCTTGCCGCAACAAAGCATCGGTTGTTTTCTGAGTGGTTTCCGCATTTTCGTATTGTTGGAGTGAAACATAGCCTTGCCCGTACAAATCTTTTTGTCTTAGATATTCACGGTAGGCGTCCTGAGCAGAGGCTCGAGCTTGGCGCACGGCTTCACGCGCTTGTCTAATCTCTTCTGGACGCGAACCATTTAAGAGTTCTATGAGGGCAAACTGTGCTCGCTCATAAGCCGCTTTGGCTGATGCCACTTCTTCAGGGCGAGAACCATGTCGCAACTCAGCGAGAGCGGCTTCGGCTTGACGGAGCTGGCCGCGATTTGCGTTGACAGCATCAACAAGTTGCGTCGCATCGAGTTTAGCGATGAGTTGTCCTTTTTTGACCACAGCCCCTTCGTCAACCAGGCGTGCTACTACTCTACCTGGGATCTTGAAACTCACATCAACGGTGGTGGCCTCGATGTTTCCTGATACCTGAATCTGTCCTTGTTTTCCAGACCAGTATCGTGTGTAAAGCCCGTACCCAATGAGGACGAGCAAGGCAATCGCAACAAGGGCAACGATCCTCTGTTTCATGAGTCTCTTTATTTGATTCAGAGTCAATGGGTTCCTTGAAAGAGAGATCGTCGATGCCTTGGAGGTAGGCAAGCAGAAGCGAAGAAATAAGGGTGGTGGAAGCAAGCCATTACGATGCTCGTACCAGCGAACAACGGTAGGGGTTAATTTGTGGTAGAGAACCCGCTCGAAAAAACAGTGGTCATCGCGGCGGGCCCGGACCGGCGAGAGCTGGTGCGCGAGGCACTAACCGCGCTTGGAGAAACTTTTCGAGAACAAATTCTAACGGCGAAACAGATCTTTGTTCATCCTAATCTCGTAAATTATCATAAGCCGGAAGCTTGCACACCTGTCGATGCTGTAAGAGGGGTTCTTGATCACATTTCGCTCCTTCGAGGCGATCAAATTTTGGTGGGCGACGCGGGCTATCATGACACAAAAAAGGCATTCGAGGCATTGGACTATCCTTCACTCTCGCGATCGGGGAATATTAAGCTCATCGATCTCAATGAAGACCAAACGATTCCATCCTATGCCTACACAGCTAAACTCGAAAAGCGTCCCATCGGCCTTTCAAAGACCGTGAGCGAGTCTGATTGTAATATTGTGGTGGTGCCAGCGAAGATGCACAGTTATTATTTGGTCTCCCTTTCTCTCAAAACCCACATCATTGGTTCGGAGGTGGTGGAGCGTTCTCCGTTTGGCATCTATGCGCGGTGGCCCTGGATTCACACAGGGATGAAGGCAGCTCATCGTACCGTGGCTGATGTTTATGTCGAGCATCCTGCCCAGATCGCTGTCATCGATGGAACCCAATGCATGGAAGGAAATGGTCCGGTGGATGGGAGAGTACAGAATCTTGAGTGGTTGATTGCTTCATTGAATCCCGTGGCCGCAGATGCGATGGCGGCTTATCTCATGGGGCTTGACCCGAAAGATATCGGCTTCCTTTGGCATCTGGAGCAAAAGGGCTTGGGTCCGATCGATCCGGACGAAATGGTAGTTACAGGCCCCAAGCCGTCAACGCTTAGACGTGAGTTGCTCCGCCCGAGCGGCTACCCCGCTCACTTGGAATGGAAATAGTTCACTTCTTAGTGATCTGAGCGCCCGGCTGGGACGACGTAGGAATGAGGGTGGAAGGGATCGCCGGTGCCGGCGTAGGGGAGGTCTACGCCAATATCATCATCGGCTTGCAGGCCCCAGATCGGAATCCCCTTATTCGTTTTTGCTTGTTCGGTCCGCGCGATGAAACGAACACCGTCATATCGTAAGAGGTTACCTTTTTCGTGATTCGATCCATATTTCGCAAGTTGGGCGGCCAGCGGCAGCATCAAGTCTCCCGGTGGCGCATGGACATGACCCCATGCTTTCATATCTCGGATCTCGTACTGACGAGACGTATCGCGCAAACCAAAATAAATGAATACTGTTTTCTGAAGAGGTCTTGTAGGAACAACGTCTCCTTTGAAACCGCACATGAGGCGGCTGTCTGGCCGCACTCCATTTTGTTGACGATTCGGAACCTGATTAATTTCAAGGGATAAGTCTTCAAGCGCTCTGGGGGGTCGGGTATAAGTTATTTGCCGTACCGAGGAATTCCAATCTTTAACTTGTACGTTGATTTCATCGAGAATGTTGCTCTCACCGAAGATGGCAGCAAAGTGTTGGGGACTCACACCTTTCGGAAGAAATAAGCTTATCGTCTGGGTCAAAAATTCGGGGATGCAGCGTTCCGCACCGACCCGCTCTCCTTCTCTCCGTATTTCAGGGGGATATTGGCTGTAACGCCTGTCAATTTCCTGTTTAAGATCCAAGTTGGGATCAGCTGTTCGTAATGCAGCGGTCGTATAAGCTACCTCCAGCACTTGTGCCGTCCGGTTAGCCGCTGTCTCCACGGCGGGTCGAAACGTTTTCAATGCCATTACCTTACTCATAAAAAGCCTCCATAATGTTTTATCGTATTTCAGCCTAGACTATCACACTAGGAATTTCATGTCAAGGTCTAAGCTGTGCCACATGTTAACCATTCGCGAACTTTCCGGAGGGAACGCAGCTAGGAGCCGATGGCAATAAGCTGACGAGGTGTCAAAAGCCAACAGAGCGTCGCGCAACTGCCAGTTTTAAATGTTCCAATCTCCAGTTTGCAAAGTCCTCCCTTCTTGAAATCGAGGGGGAGATGAGTATTTCCAGACCAAAGTAAACTTGTGAGATGACTGAGGAAAGGCTCGTGTCCAATTAAGATGATGCTTCGTGCATCGGCATGCGCTCTTTTTAACTCATTGACACATTCGATCGGATCTGCCGCGGGAATCAAAGCATCGCTAAACTCCAATAGTTTTTTTGCTTTGAACACCTTGACCACGATTTCAGCCGTTTGTTTTGCCCGGAGGTAGGGGCTCGAGATCATGAGATCAAACGAAAGCTTCATGGCTTTCATCCCCTTGGCAATCCGAACCATCTTGCTCTTCCCTTTCGGGGTTAAGGGACGTAAGCGATCATCAGGATAGGCCGCGGTTCCAGGTTCTGCCGCAATCGCATGGCGCAAGAGGTAAAGCTCCAAAGCCAAACCGCTTTATTCTGACGCTCTACGACCGTTTCCGGCGTATTCGGCGGTGTGGGTAGAATGCCAAAACAAGAAAACCTTATCGGAAGAAGCAATGAAGCGGTGTGTGCTTATTCGTTTTTCCTCAAGGAGCGTTGCAACCACTTGGAC
>JABDET010000073.1 GCA_013286945.1 Candidatus Melainabacteria bacterium | reverse complement strand
TGTACCCCTCGTAACCCCGATTGCCTCCATTGTCCAGTGCAATCCTTCTGTACCGCGTACCGAACAAAACAGGTTGAGCGATTTCCAAAAAAAACGCTGAAGAAACCCCTCCCTCACGTGCGATGGGTAACCCTCGTGATTATGAACAAGGGGGAAATCTTGCTTCAACAAAGGCCCCCGAAAGGAGTTTGGGGTGGACTCTGGACCTGCCCTTCTTGTGTCTTGGGAAACGGTGAAGATCCAAAAAGTAAAGCTCGCCAATTCCTGAAAAAACTAAAATTCTTGTCAGCGGATGCAGATATTGTGGGTGAGCTTGATTCGATCAATCATACCTTCAGCCACTTCAAGCTAACCCTTTCGGCTGTTCTGGTTTCAGGGAACAAAAAGAACCTTGGGAAGTCCTTTGCGTGGGCCTCGATTGGAAAAACAAGCTTTCCAATGCCAACCCCATACCTTAAGCTGATGAAGTCACTCGCGACAAAATTTGCGCTTGACGAGAATGATTAAAGACCCAGTTTCTCTTCCATTGACTCTGTGTGGGTCGCGAGTGCGGATTACCTCCCTCGCTCCTTTACAGAGCCAATGGATTCGCAATACTCACCGCGTCGGACCCCTCCCGCTCGGTCACACGACAAAAATAACCAGACGGAGTGTTCATTGGACGCTTGCAATCAGTGAACGGTTATGTCCTAAAGGGACTTTAGGCCTATTGCCGAAGATAAAACCAAGTGTTTTGCTCTCTGTTGCGAGTTAAAACCACCCAGTGATCGTGCCATGAAAATCGACATTACTCCCATTCTCGACGAAAAAGGCCTCAAAATAGAATACCGCGGAAAGGAATCATTGCGCCTTGAAGAGGCTAATTTTCAAGGGCCGCTTGATCTCGATCTCGTCCTCATCGGTACCGGGAAAGGGGTTTTTGTTCAGGGAACGATTACGGGTGTCACCATCCTTTTTTTGCGTGAGCTGTCTCACCGATTTTTCTTTTCCGATTCGCATGACCATCGCGGAGGAGTACCTGCCGCTCGACAACACGCTTCCCACCGCTGAAGATGAGCTCTCTCTCGAAGAGCTCTCCATTTTCACGTTTGGCAATGACCGTGTCCTTGACTTGTCCGAAGCGGTCCGCCAAGATATCCTGCTCAACCTTCCGATGCAGCCCTTGTGCAAAGCAGATTGCCGGGGTCTTTGCCCCACCTGCGGCAAGAACCGTAATGAAGGGGAATGCGGCTGTGAAATCGAATCTTTGACACCAACAGAAGACCGCTGGGCCCCACTCGAAGCCCTAAAAAAACCAAACTCTCAGCAAAGAAAAAGGAGGAACCCCCGTGCCTAATCCCAAGTACAAGACTTCCCGTTCGAGGACTCGACGTCGCCGATCTCATTTGGGCCTATCGACCGCCTCACTCAACGAATGTCCACGATGCCATGAACCCAAGCTTCCTCATCGTGTTTGCGGAAGCTGCGGCCATTACAATGGGCGTGAAGTCGTCAAAATTAAGGAAACTGTGGCGTGAGCCAAACGAAGGTGAATGACGAACTGCAAATTCAGGCAGTGTCGCATTCTCTTGTCAGAAGTGCTATTGCTGGCATTGGCGTAAGTCTCCCCTCGAAGGTAGTCACCAATCGCGAACTTGAGAAACTGGTCGACACCTCGGATGAATGGATCGAAACTCGTACCGGAATTCGAGAAAGACGAATTGCTGAACCGAACATGACCACCTCTGACCTTTGTTTTGAAGCCGCAACAAAATCATTGGCTGATGCCAAGCTAACTCCCCAAGATTTAGACCTTATTATAGTATGCACCGTCACGCCAGATACCCCAGTGCCTGCTACGGCTTGCATTCTGCAAGACCGCCTCGGAGCGAAACAAGCAGCTGCTTTTGATCTCAACGGGGGATGCACCGGGTTCATGTACGGGCTCGCTACAGCAAGTCAGTTTGTATCCACGGGCAAGTTTAAAAATGTGTTGGTGATTGGCGCCGATCTTCTTTCTCGAATTACCAATTGGCAAGATCGCGGCACCTGCATCCTTTTTGGCGATGGGGCAGGAGCAGTGATTGTTTCCCCTTCGAAGGATCAAGCCTACGGTCTTCTCGATTTTCATCTTCGCGCTGATGGAAGCGGGGCCCCACTCTTAAAAGTTGAAGCCGGTGGAGCAAAGCTTCCCGCTTCAGTGATTACTGCGGAAAAGAGGCAGCATTTTCTCCAAATGGAAGGTCGTCAAGTTTTCAAGTTTGCGGTCCATGCCATTTTGGATGGGGTGAATACCCTTCTTAAACGAAATGAACTCACGGTAGACGACATCGATTGCTTTGTGTTTCATCAAGCCAACTTGCGAATTCTTGAAAACGCGGCTAAACAATTGAAAATTCCGTCCGAAAAAATCATCTCTAACGTCCAAAAATATGGGAACACTTCTTCCGCTTCGGTTCCCATTGCCCTGGAGGAAGCGCGTCGGGAGAAGAAATTTAAGAAGGGCTCCTACGTGATCCTGGTTGGATTTGGCGCAGGACTTACTTGGGCCTCCGCACTGTTGCGCTGGTAACATGATGGAAAAAATCGCCCTTCTGTTTCCCGGTCAAGGTTCTCAGTTTGTTGGAATGGGAAAGATCTTAGCAAACGAATCCTCTGAAGCCAAAGCCATTTTTGACCAAGCTGAAGCCCTTGCGCCTGGATTGCGCTCACTTTGTTTTGAAGGCCCGGAAGAAACCCTCCGCTTGACAGTTAATGCTCAGCCCGCCATTTTTACGGTCAGCATGGCCTCCTATGAGGCCTTCAAGAAGCTCGGCCACTCCATTGCTTTCGCTGCCGGACACAGTGTTGGCGAGTATGGCGCCTTGGCCGCTGCAGGAGTGCTTCCATTTAAAGAGGCTTTCTTGCTCGTTAAGAAGCGGGGAGAGCTCATGTATCAAGAAGGGACTAAGCGACCAGGAACCATGGCGGCGATTCTAGGTTTAGACTCCAAAACATTGTTGTCCATTTGTGCTGAAGTCACGCGGGACAAGATCGTGGAAGTCGCCAATTTGAATTCACCCACCCAAGCTGTGATTAGTGGTGATCCCGAAGCCGTGCGCCAAGCGGGTGACCTGGCCAAGGCTCGAGGAGCAAAGCGAGTTCTCCCCTTACCGGTGAGCGGAGCCTTTCACTCCAAACTCATGGAGGAAGCTGCCACAAAGTTAGGGGACGAACTGGATCGGGTTCCCTTTAAGAATGCTCAGTTCCCGGTAGTGGCCAATCTCACTGGAAGGCCTTCTATCGAAGGGTCGGAGATACGCGAACTTTTGAAGAAACAAATTCGTGGACAAGTTTTGTGGGAAGAAAGCATCCGGAACATTCTTAGCCAAGGAGTCAGTACGTTTGTGGAAATGGAACCTGGAACCATCTTGTCAGGCCTTGTTCGTTCGATTGACAAAAACGCAAAAACCTTAAAACTCGAAGAGTTGCTAGGACTCGCTCGAAGCCTATGAATTCGATTCTCCCTTCTTCCAATGCCTTAACCACACGAACCTTAGAGGGAAAAGTAGCCCTTGTCACAGGTTCGGCGCGAGGCATTGGAAAAATAACCGCAGAAACATTGGCCCATCATGGAGCTCAGGTTTGCGTGGTTTCAAGGAACGAGCAAGCGTGCGTGACCGTGGCGGAAGAAATCGAGAGGAGTGGAGGGAAAGCAGCTCCTTTTTCCTGTGATGTTTCCGACTCGGCCAGTGTTGAACGCGCCATAGAAACTGTCCTTCAAAAATTTGGTGCTGTTCATATTTTGGTCAATAATGCGGGAATTACTCGAGACACACTTCTTGTTCGGATGAAAGATGACGATTGGAATGCCGTGATTCAGACCAATCTTTCAGGCGCTTTTTATTGCTCGAGATCGGTAGCTAAAGCCATGATGAAACAAAGAGAAGGGCGCATCATTAACCTGGCATCGATTGTCGGCATCATCGGAAACGCGGGCCAAGCGAATTATGCCGCGAGCAAAGCGGGAATTATTGGCCTCACAAAATCCATGGCCAAAGAACTTGCCTCTCGAGGAATTGCCGTGAATGCTGTCGCCCCGGGCTTCATTGAAACTGAGATGACCGATAAACTTCCGGAAAAAGTGAAAGCGGAGCTCTTAGGCCAAATCCCTGCAGGCGCTTTTGGAACGCCTCAAGATGTCGCGAACGTGATTCTGTTTCTTGCAAGTCCTCTTGCTCGATACATCACCGGGCAGGTATTAAACGTTGATGGTGGAATGGTGATGTAATTTTCAAGAGAAGGAATTTCGTAGGGGTTGTGAAACTCCCGATTCCGAGGAATTGTTTGGAGGTGAATGGTGGCAACAGTTTATGATCGAGTTAAGAAAGTAATTGTCGAGCAACTAGGAGTCGATGAAGAAGAAGTGACTCCTAAAGCCTCCTTTACTGATGACCTGGGAGCTGACTCACTCGATAATGTAGAATTGGTTATGGCTCTTGAGCAAGAGTTCAATTTGGAAATTCCAGATGAAGATGCTGAGAAGATTACAACGGTGAGCGATGCTGTGAACTACATCCAAGAACATCTCGAGGAAACCTAGAGGGCCTCGTCTTCGACATTCCATGAGGCTTTTTTTTGCAGGTGAAATTCCAGAGGAACACAAGAAGGCTCTGGCTGTTGTTCAAGAAAGGCTCAAAGACGCCAAAGCGGATGTGAAATGGGTCGAGCCTGGCAATCTTCATATTACGCTTCGATTTTTGGGTGACGTAAACCCGAAGCGTATTCCTGAGCTCAAGAAACTTGCTGAAGAAGTTGGGCGGCTCTACGGAAGCTTCGAGTTGTCAATCAAAAATCTTGGGGTATTCCCAACCAAAGGTCCCCCACGTGTGGTGTGGGCAGGCATTGAAGAAGGGAAAAAACAGCTTTCCATGCTAGCTCAAGCCATTGCCAGCCGAGTTGCAAAACTCAATTTTAAAGAAGAAGAACACGAATTTAAAGCCCACGTTACCTTCGGACGCATCAAGAGCTTAAGAGGGACACCGGAACTTCTCGAAGTTGTGATGAAGAATGGGGTAGACCTGGCGCCATGGTATTTAGATTCGATTGTCCTTATGGAAAGCCAGACGACGAAAACTGGATCGATTTACAAGAAAGTCTGTGTTTTCCCCTTAGGGAAACGAAAAGAGCCTCAGGCTATTTCTTAAGATATTTCGAAAGCATTTTGTCGAATTCAGGAAAATAATACAAGATCTTCGTGATATCAAATTGCCTTAAGATTGCCTCTTTAGGTTCGCGATCGAGAAGAAAACGAAATGCTCCTTCCACACAAGCCTCAGCCGAGACCTTCCCTTCTGACAATTGTTGGTAAGTTTTCTCATCCATGGTAACCTGATGCTCGGTTGAAGACTTCCCGTCTACGACTTTCACAGAAAAGTGCCAAGGGGAAGCTTCGTTTTCCTTTTTGACGTGGACCTCAATCATGTTTCCTAGATTTCCCTTTCCTTAATGAAGTCCTGTGAGAGAAATTAGTTCTTTTAAACTTTCCACTCCGACATCGGGTGTAGCATGAGCTGGAACCGTGGCTCCAAAGCCTTCTTTCCCTTTTCTGCGATTAACCCAAACCGTAGAAAGACCCAGAGACTTGGCGGGAACAATGTCATGAAAAAGACTCTGCGCAACATGCAAAACCTGGTCCTGTGAAAAAGGGAGTTTGCCAAGAGCCACCGTGAAATTTTTTGTTGAAGGTTTGTATGACTTGCACTCTTCGGCTGTGGTAATCCAATCAAATGGGACTTGAAGATGCTTGGCAGAAAACGCAAAAAGATCGTTGTCAATATTGGAAATGACGGCAAGCTTGTAATGCTTCTTTAAAGTCTCCAAGGCGGAAACGGTATCTTCGAAAGGGGTCCATTTCTGAATCGACCGAGGGAGCGAATCCATTTCCGATGGTGTTGCCGTAAATCCCAGTCTCTTGCCAAACGCGTTCACGATTTCTCGTAAAACCTCTTTATAACTCTTGTATTCTTCTTCAGTATGATGTTCGATGCTGGCATAGGTTTCGAGAATTTCCTTATCGCTCTTCTTGATTTGATGAAGAGCCAAGATCGGTCTTAAGGCCTCCAAGAGTCCCTTTTCCCAATCAATCAAAGTGCCATAACAGTCAAAAGTTAGCACCTTGTATTTTTCAAAATCAAGCGGTTTCTTCACTCTTCTTCTCCTTGAGGCGAGACTTCTGGGACAACAGTCACCTGGACCTTCTCGGAATTCCTAAGAATTTCCAATTGGGTCTCTTTGCCAATCTGACTTTCGGTCAAGAGTCGGTGGAGATCATCCACAGAAGTGATCCGGCTTGAATTAAAGCTGAGAATAACATCTCCTTTCTTTACCCCTCCCTTCAGCGCTGCACCTTTTCCTTGCAAGAAAGTCACAAGAATTCCACTTTCGGCAGGCAATTCCAATTCTCGAACCAGTCGGCGATGAAGAACAACGCTCTGCCCACCGATGCCGAGATAACTCCGGCGTATTTTTCCATCTCGCATCAGGAATCCAGTCACATACTTTACGGTGTTGATCGGAATGGCAAAACAAAGCCCTTGTGCAGGAAGAATGGTTGCCGTATTCACCCCAATGACATCGCCTCGAGAATTGACCAGTGGACCTCCTGAATTTCCAGGATTCAAAGCCGCATCCGTTTGAATGATGCTATCGATCAGGCGACCCGAAACTGACCGCAAGGATCGTCCAAGAGCACTGACCACCCCTGCGGTGACCGTGCATTGGAACCCATAAGGATTTCCGATGGCGATGACAAGTTGCCCCACTTTTAGAGCTTGGGAATCGCCGAGAACAGCAGAAACCAACTCCTCTCCTCGAATGCGAATCACTGCCACATCCGTATCGGGGTCGTCTCCAACCAATGTTCCCTTGAATCGCCTTCCGTCTGCGAGGTTAACCTCGATCTTGTTGGCTTGGTGAACCACATGGCTGTTCGTGAGAATGAAGCCATCCGGAGTAAAAATGAAGCCCGAGCCACCTCCACGGGCACTGGGTGAGGACCTCCTTGAATTCCCGCGGCCTACTGGAAATTCGACCTCAATGTTAACCACCGACGGAGTGACCGTTTCTGCCGCCGACCACAGCCGCAGAATAAGCATCGAAAAGTTTTGCGTCCTCTGCTTCTGCCGCGGAAGTTGAGTGATTCTCTGTTTCGAAGCTCGTGTTGTTAAGCCATGCCACTGCGGATCTCATGGTTACTCCTCCAATTCCAAGACCAAACCACTTTCGATTGACAACATACCTACTAGTCGGTATTATCTTAACACAAGATTTTTTCCATGTCAAGGAGAAATGAACAAGGATGAATGTCGCCGATTCTGCCTGGTTCCATGCTGCTCTCGCTCAAACATCCGCCACCATCGTCGGACTGATTGGGGCCGTCTTAGGGGGCCAAATCATCGAGCATCTTAATCCCAATTCCGTGTTGTCATGCGCTTAGGACGTGTTGACTGGACCAAGCCGGGATAATTATTCAATCCGATTAAGACTGGTGACAGCAGAGAGGGGATCTGCAGGTGCCGCGAGAAGCTAAGAAACTATGCCATGAGTATGAAACCTGGCGAGCACCCACTCACCGACATTATTCAACACGGCGAAACCGTTTTTAGCCCCCCCATCGACCAACTCGTTAAAGAGATCTATCAATTGGGAGGCTGGCAAAACAGCCTGGCAGCGGCCTATCTCTTATGCGTTCACAGCCAACTTTTATTTCTTGGAAGGGATTATAAAGATCTCACGATGGATGAAAGAGAAGCCAGGCACAAGACACTCCTCAACAACATGAGATATCTTCTCGAACACGAACGCAATCGCGCTGAAATCAAAAAATACAAGAAATAGGCGAAATCGAGTTTGACCTGTTCTTAACCCTCTGGAAATTAATACTCTTCCTTTTCATCCATTGCTCGCCACTGATAAAATGGTGCTAGGGCTTCAGGAAAATCAATCTTTATCATCGGAATGAGCATGTGTGGATGATTCACGGGATTTGCCGAGATCGCGACCTGCTTCAGTGTTTCATCCGCATTTCGCTTCACGGTCTCATCTCCGTAACCTACGATAAGCTCTGCAGGTCGACTCCAAAAAGCTCCACCCAAACACCCCAAACAATGACATTCCGTTACCAAACGGTGGTTCGTTAGCTGAAATGAACCCAACTCGGCGCACGCCTTTTGAATCGCTCTCACA
>JABDET010000072.1 GCA_013286945.1 Candidatus Melainabacteria bacterium | reverse complement strand
ACGTGACAGAAAGAAAAGCAATATAATTGAGATGATGAGTGTGGTGCGGAAGTATCGGTTCAAAAAGTTGACCTCTTCAAGGGTGACTCCTCTTGCAACTTCTTGTACCAAGGAGCTAATCTTTCAATATAACGCTTTGCTCTACGATAAACTTCCTTGATTTCTTCTTCTTCGATTTCTCTTAGAATTTTTGCTGGAGTTCCCGCGACAATGGTGCGAGGAGGGACTTTGGTCCCAGGAATGACCACAGCGCCAGCCGCCACCCAGGCTTCTTCTCCAATCACCGCACCATCAAGGATAATCGATCCAATACCAATTAAAGCCCCTTTTTCCACCGTTCCGCCGTGAATCACCGCGTTGTGCCCAACCGTGACCCAATCACCCAAGATGCACGGATGTCCGTCACTCACGTGAAGAACCGACAATTCCTGGATATTCGTGAAAGAGCCGATTTCGATTCGGTTGACATCCCCCCTCATGACACAGTGTTGAAAAATCGCTGACTTCTCGCCAATGGTGACATCCCCATAAATTTCAGCTGAGGCGTGAATGAAAGAGGTGGGATCGATTACGGGAGACTTGTGTTCAAAAGGGCCGATCATGGGAGCTTATTCGGAGGGCTTTGACCCCAGTCCTGTCTCCCAATATCCTGGTCACCTTATCAAACTTTTAACAATTTATTAATGGACAACATGAAGGCTTAGCCCTTATAATAGTAAAAAGGCATTATTGTCAGGAGAGTTTTCTTGAGAACGATAGAGAGTTTGCGAATTATTGCGCTGGGTGGGACGTTCGATAAGGTATACGATCCCGAGAAGGGTGCGCTTGGTTTTGACAAGACCCACGTGCCAGAGATCTTAAGAGAGGCTGGTATAACGCTTCCTATTGAAGTTGAAGTTCCTTTTTTGATGGACAGCCTCGACATGGAGGACCGTCACCGAACGCAGGTTGTCGAGAGATGTGAGAGTGCAGGGGAAAAGGCTATTGTTGTTGTTAACGGGACCGATCGTTTGACGGAAACAGCCCAAACTTTAGACACGGCCCAGAAACAGGAACAAAGGAAGGGCTTACAAGATAAGACGATTGTTGTTACGGGAGCAATGATTCCCTATGCGTACGGCAAGGGTGATGCCACTTTTAATCTGGCTTTTGCTATCGCGACCGCTTTGGCTTCACCTCCAGGAGTTTACGTGGCCATGAATGCGCGAGTTTTTTCACCGGACAATGTGAGAAAGAATAGAGAACTTCGGATCTTTGAACCTAAGGATGTTTGCGGCTGATTTCAAGAAGAGTCTGGCGATAAGTTTGAAACGCTTCTTCACCAAAGAGAACAAACCGTACAATCTCAGGGGATTCGTGTTCGTCGAGAAAATGCGTAATGCTATCAAGGGCGATTCGTGAAGCCTCATGGAGTGGGTATCGGTAAGCACCGGTGCTTATTGAAGGAAAAGCAATCGACTTGATCTGGTTCTCCTTCGCCACCTCGAGACTTCGCTGGTAGCACGAAGCGAGGAGCGCGCTTTCTTTTCCCTTACCATCGCGATAAACAGGCCCCACCGTGTGGATGACGTAGCGAGCTTTCAACCGGAAGCCTGGCGTTAGCTTCGCATCGCCAGTGTTGCAGCCTCCAAGCTTCTTGCAATGCTCGAGGAGCTCAGGGCCAGCCACGCGATGAATGGCACCATCCACACCACCTCCCCCTAAAAGCGTCGTATTGGCGGCATTGACAATGGCTTCGACTTCCTGATGCACGATGTCCCCTTGCACCAGCTCAAGGATCGAGTTTTTGACAGTTATTTGCATGGTGTTGTTTATGATGGAAATGTTTGTTTTTGGATATGGAGATCCTCTTTAAGGAAGAGGAAAGGTGAACTTTAAGAAAGGAGAGAAGAAATTGAAATCCATGGATCGCATGGTCACTTTCCGAGAATTCACTGGGCTCAAAGAGTGGATGATTTCCCATTTTGCCACGAAAGAGGAGCTTAAACACGAAATTTCTCAAGTGGCTACAAAGCAAGAAGTTGCCGATTTGAAGAACGAAATGTTGACCAGTTTTGACAAGGCTTTTGGTTGGCTTGAAAAGCTGGATCAAGAAGCGGTCTTCACCAATCGTGGCTTATCAAGGGTAGAGGTGAAGATCGAGGGGCTTGAGGCAAGGATGACGGGCCTTGAGGGAAGGTTCGAAGGGCTTGAGGCAAGGATGACGGGCCTTGAGGGAAGGTTCGAGGGGCTTGAGGCAAGGATGACGGGCCTTGAGGGAAGGTTCGAGGGGCTTGAGGCAAGGATGACGGGCCTTGAGGGAAGGTTCGAAGGGCTTGAGGCAAGGATGGTTAGCGTCGAACGAAAGCTTGCTGAGCACGACGAGCGTTGGATAGCCAACGATCAACGTTGGGCTGAGAATGAGAAGCGCTGGGACAGAAACGAAGAAAGACTCGATCGAATTGAGAGAGTCTTAGTTAGCATTCAAGAGAGCTTAGTTGTCATTCAACAAAAGCTAAGTGTCTAAGGTCGAATTGGGCCGCCAAGCAGGCGAGCTAAAGCCGAAAAGCGGCAGGAACAAAGCCACTCTTTTGGAATCTTAACCAAGCAATGAAAATCGTTTTAGCTTATTCAGGTGGGCTTGATACTTCTGTTGCCGTAAAGTGGCTAGCAGAAACGTATCATGCCGAAATTGTCACCGTCACGGTCGACATGGGTGGCACCAAGAATTTGGATGCCATAAAGCAAAAGGCTCTAAATCTTGGGGCTGTGAATGCTCACGTCATTCCCGTCAAAGATGATTTTGCCAACCATTACATTCTCCCAGCGCTTCATGCGAACATCTTGTACGAAGGGCGCTATCCTCTCGCCACCGCGTTATCGAGGCCGTTGATTGCCAAGGTTTTGGTTGATGTGGCTGAACGGGAAGGGGCTACTGCTGTTGCCCACGGTTGTACCGGCAAAGGGAACGATCAGGTTCGCTTTGAGGTTTCGATTGCTGCCTTAAATCCAAAACTGAATGTGATTGCTCCTGCGCGCGAATGGAAATTCACACGCGAAGCGGCCATTCGGTATGCTAACGAGAACAACATTCCACTTCCGGTCAATCTTGCAAGTCCTTACAGCATCGACGAAAACATTTGGGGGAGAAGCATCGAATGTGGAGTCTTAGAAGACATTTCTAAGGAACCGCCAGAAGAGATTTACCAGTGGACTCAATCGCCACAAAAATCGGCTAATGAGCCGGGATACGTTAAGATCGGGTTTGAGGAAGGAAAGCCAACGAGCATGGATGGTAAATCACTTGGCTTCGCCACCTTGATCGAGCAACTGAACACTCTGGCTGGAAAATATGGGATCGGCCGAATCGATCACGTGGAAAATCGCTTGATTGGCATCAAGTCAAGAGAAATCTATGAATCACCCGCCGGTGTGGTCCTCACCGAGGCCCATCGTGACTTGGAAGCATTGACCCAGCCTGGTGAGGTGACGCACTTTAAACAGATCCTCGATCAGAAATATGCTGAATTGGTTTACAATGGTCTTTGGTATTCACCCTTGCGCGATGCACTGGATGCGTTTAACCAGTCGGTTCAGAGAACGGTCACAGGAGCGATCACCCTTCGATTGTTTAAGGGGTTAGCTCAAGTGGTTTCTCGTGAGTCTCCTCACTCACTGTATTCGTATCAATTGGCGACCTATGCTGAAGAAGACCTCTTTAATCAACACGCCGCCAAAGGCTTCATTGAGCTTTTTGGCCTTTCCACGAAAACCTTCCATCAGGTCAAGAAACACCAGAAATTGCCGGTTTCCTGAGGCTTCGATGGCTTCCAGAAAACTTTGGGGAGGACGCTTCCAAGGGAAACAAGACCCAGTGGCTTTGGCTTTCACCGAATCATTTTCTTTTGATCAACAAATGTGGGAAGAAGACATCGATATTTTAAAAGCTCATGTCACCATGTTGGTAGAAAAGCAGATTGTGCAAAAAGAAGTTGGCAAAAAAATCCTCACCACCCTTCAATCGATTCATCAAGAAATCAACGAATCAAAACTTGTCTTGACGAGTGAGCATGAGGATATCCATTCTTTTATTGAAGAAGAGCTGACCAAGCGCATTGGAGAAGAAGCGAGCTTAATTCGAATTGGTCGTTCGCGGAACGACACCGTGGTCACCGATTTGCGTCTTTACCTGAAACGCGAATTGTCCGAGATCCTCGAACTTCATCATCAATATCTGGAAGCCCTCATTGATCTTGGGGAGCGATTTCAGGATGTTGTTATTCCAGGATACACTCATTTTCGTAGAGCTCAACCCATTCTTTTTTCTTTCTACTGCTTGGCTCATTTTGCGGGTGGAATGCGGGAAAGGCAAGCACTTGAATTTGCGCATCAGTGGGACGATGTTTCAACCCTAGGCGCCGGAGCCGTTTCTGGAACAAGTTGGCCGATTGAACCCAAGATTTCGTCGAAACTCCTTGGATTTTCGGAAACTTTTTTTAATGCACTGGATGCGGTGAGTGAACGTGACTTCTTGTTGGCATTCTATTTTGCTTGCAACTTGATTTTAACGCATTTCTCAAGATTGTCTGAAGATTTGATTTTGTGGAGTTCTGAAGGGTTAGCTTATGTTGATTTGCCGGATGATCTTTGCACAGGTTCCAGTTTGATGCCGCAAAAGAAAAATCCCGATCCCCTGGAACTCCTCCGCGGTAAAACAGGAAGAATGTTCGGGCATCTTTCTTCATTGTTTATGCTCTTGAAAGGTTTGCCTATGGGATACAATCGCGATCTTCAAGAAGACAAAGAACCTCTCTTCGATGCGATCAAGACCATCAAAGAGTCTCTTTACATGATGACTCGAATCCTCGAAGGGCTTTCTTTAAGCAAGGAAGCTCTGGCGAAAGTTTGGGTCGATGATTTTTCTCTTGCCACCGATCTCGCGGATGAGCTCGTGAAAAGTGGTTATTCGTTTGGTGAGGCCCACGCCTATGCCGGAAAACTGGTTCGGCACTGTGATGAGAAAGGGAAGTTCCTCAAGGATTTAACTGCGGAAGAGATCAAGAAAATGATTCCGAAGGCAGATGGAAAGATTCTCAAGTTTCTTTCGATCCCAGAAAGCGCTAAGCGCCGCGAATCCCCTGGCGGAACCGGCGAAAAAGCGGTCTCCAAGGCTCTCATCGAAGCCAAAGCTTGGTTAAAAGAGAAGGCTCCGAAGACCCGCTAGTGTTTTTCGATCATTGGGGACATTTCCCAGCTTAACTTCGATCAATTGAGGAGGCAGCATTTTCGATCGTAAATCGTCAATTGTCAATCGAAAATATCCTGGCTCCTTCTAAAAAAGGACTTAATCCCTACTAATGGTAATAACAACAAGGTATTTGGCCCCATCGTCTAGAGGCCTAGGATGTCGGGTTCTCAGTCCGAAGACGCCGGTTCGACTCCGGCTGGGGCTACCACACCAATGAAGGACTTGAATCTTCAAAAATGTAAATAATCAATACACGTGAAAAAGTTTCTTGCAATCTCTCTGTTTTTTCTGGTTTTTGGTGCCTGTGCCGCTTGGAGTGAGGATCTCACTTGGAACACTCACAAGTTTCCCAATGGGTTTACGTTGGTGACCAAGGAAGTCCACAGCCATCCTTCGTGTTCAGTTCACCTTTTCGTGGGGACCGGATCCACCAATGAAGATCCACGGATTAATGGAATCTCCCACTTTTATGAACACATTTTCTTTAAAGGAACCAAGCGGCGCACTTCCACGCAAATGAAATCAGAAATTGAGGACTATGGCGGAGATCTCAATGGGGCTACCTATCGAGATTATACGGAATTTATTGTCGACATTCCATCCGTTTATGTTGACAAAGCCATTGATCTCCTCATGGATGCCTTCCAAAATGCCACCTTGGACCCGATCGAATTGGAGAAAGAGCGTAAGGTGGTTTTAGATGAAGTGAGTTTGGATGCGGCAAACCCGCAGCGTCGGTTATCAGACTTATTCCAAAAAGCCATTTACACCACTCATCCGTATCGATTTCCCATTGCAGGCAGTCCCGAATCCGTAAAGCGTATCACGCGCGACGATCTTCTCGAATGGAAAAAGAAGTTTTATGTGCCAGCGAATGCCTATCTCATTGTGGTTGGAGACATTGATACGAAAACCATTGAACAGCAAGTTGAGAAATGCTTTAATTCTGATGTAGCAGAAACTTTCACTCCACTGGTGTTTACAGCTGAACCCCCCAAGTCTCATCCGGTGATCCAAGAGACCAATGAACAAGTGAATCAAGCCTTTTTCGAGCTCGGCTATTTGGTAGCAGGCCTTGACACACCAGACGACATCTATCCTTTGGATGTTCTGACCTTCATGCTGGGCTATGGGCGCTCGAGCATTCTCACGCGGGAATTAAAAGACAGTCTTCATTTAGCAACCAATGCTACCGCTGATTTCTTAACTCAAAAATACCCGAGCACCCTTCAAATTGAAGTGGTGTCCACTCCAGAACAAGTGGAGCCATGTAAGAAGCGCATTCTTGACATCATTACTCGCATTAGAAAAGGAGATATTGATCCCAGCGAAATTGAACGGGCCAAAACACTCCTTGAAGGGGTTTACACCCTCGGGAATCAAACCAACAGTGGAAAAGTTTCCACAATTGGCTTTTATGTTTCGATGGGTGCTGGAAGTTTTGCCGAGTCCTATCTGTCCCACATCCGAAAGGTTACCAAGGAAGACATCATGAGAGTTTCACAAAAATATTTGCAAGACAATTATGTGATGACCGTTTTTCTTCCTGAATCATCGCATCCGAATCCCAAGACGCCATGAAACGGTTATTTGCAATTCTCTGCTTGGTTGCGGTTTTCAGTTCGGTTTGTGCCGAACCAGAGCTTCGCCTGAACCTGGCCCCTGCTACGCGACTTGTTTTACCGAACGGTTTGACACTTCTGGTTCGCGAACGGCACGACATTGACAATGTGGGCGTCTACCTCATGGTTGGAGCAGGTCAGTTAACCGAAGAAGAAAGTCAAATGGGAATTACCAATTTGCTCCAAAACTACCTCTTAGAAGTTCCGGTAGAAAATTTTCATGAAGGAGCCACCGCAATTGAATCCAAAGGGGGGATGATCGCTTCTTCAACAGGGCCTGATTCTGCAGAAATTGATGAAGATGTGACCTCGAGTGAATTCCCGTTCGCAATCAAAGTGCTGAGTGACTTAACACATCAACATCAGGTCGACCCAAGACTCTTTCAAAATGCTAAGGAGAATACACTCGATGAGATTCGTCGAACAGGCGAAGAATCATATCAAGTTCTTTATAGTTTCTTTCTTCAGGAATTTTACAGCTTCCACCCATACAAAGTCCCTGTCATTGGTTTAGCCAACACGGTGAAGGGCCTAAAGCCCCAAGATGTCAATGACTACTATCAACGGTATTATGTCCCAAACAACATGGTGCTTGCCGTGGTTGGGAATATCGAAACCGATCGTGTCATTAAGCTGGTCAGCCATTATTTTTCGGACATGGAAAAACGTCCATTGCGTTCCAAAAACATTTATTATCAGCCAATTCTCGATGAGCAAAAGCAGATTCAGCTTCAAGAAAGCGGAAATATCGCCTGGCTTTTTGTCGGTTTCTCGGCTCCTGAGTTGAAAAATGAAGATTATCCCTCAATGGAAGTGATTAACTCCATTCTAGGAGCAGGACTAAGCTCACGGATTTGGCTCTCAATTCGAGAAAAACGGGGACTTTCATATGAGTTGGGTTCACAATACTCTGCGCGTGAGGGACCAAGTCATTTCGTGATCTATGTGGCCACCAGTCCTGAAAACCTCAGAGAAAGCAGGACACATCTCTTGAAGGAAGTTGACCGAATTCGAAAAGAGCCTTTGACTCCGGAAGAAATGGAAATTACGCGACGACGACTCATTGGACAGTTTATTCTCCAACTTGAAACCAATCTCGCTCAGGCAAAATTTTTAGCTTGGTCAGAGTTGATGGGATTGGGCACTACCTATGATGAAACTTACATCCACTTGATTCGAACAGTCACATCAGCCGATGTTGAGCGTGTTGCGAAAAAATATTTGGATGACTACATTTTGATTTCGGTGGAATAAGTGGGCAAAAAAGTCGTCTTGTTGGGTCGCCCCAATGTCGGGAAATCAACCCTTTTTAATCGTCTTCTAGGTTACCAGCGAAGCATCGTAGAACCTACCCCGGGAGTC
>JABDET010000071.1:8442-8681 GCA_013286945.1 Candidatus Melainabacteria bacterium | reverse complement strand
TTTCAATTTCCGCTATTGCTCTTTTCTAATAGTTTGGCGGTTGAAAGGAAATAATATTGTCCAAGAAACTCTTCCAAGATGCGGCGTTTCTCTTCTGGGGTGATGCGCCATTGTCGATTGATCTCAGGAACTAAAAACTGGTTTTGATTTTCATGAATATCTTTTAAGATTTCCGCTCGAATTTCAGGGTGAATCAAGCAAAGAGACTTTAACGAACTTTCAGAAAGCCGCTCTTTTTC
>JABDET010000071.1:0-8432 GCA_013286945.1 Candidatus Melainabacteria bacterium | reverse complement strand
AATTTCAGGGTGAATCAAGCGAAGAAAAAGAGCGGCTTTCTGAAAGTTCGTTAAAGTCTCTTTGCTGGATTGATCTTGATGGAGAAAGGCCGTCAATTTTTGGGCCACAAAGGCTGGATTTTTTTCAGCCAATTCGCGCCATTCGCTAAGCAGGCTTTTTGGATAAAGCCAGTGTGCTTCGAGGCATCGCGCCACTTGAAGAGGCATGTGAAGGCTTATCCGTTCAATTTCTTCCAAGAGTTCATGTTCCTCCAAAGCGCCTCTGGAAATCAAAGAGGATTTCAAAAAGGCAAAGAATTCCTGGAGGACCCCCCCTTTTTCTTTCTCAGAGTTTTCTTGGGACTGGCGCAACGCTAAGATTAAACCTTCTTGATCACTTCGGTCGACCAGTGCTAAGAGTTTTTGTCCCATTTCATGGCAGGTTCTTGGTTTGAGTAGGCGGAGAAGAACGGTTGTTTTTTCGAAGGGATCAAGCTGAATCGCTTGCTCGGGTAGCCCCTCATCATGCAAAAGGTGATGGAAAAGCTTTAAGATCGAGTCCTGATCATCAAGGCTTCCTTTCAGTTGGCGTGATAGCTCATTCCAGAGATGATGTTTGGATTCATCGGACAAAAGCGAGATTCGAAGCATCCCTTCTCCAATGCGGCCCACTTCATCAGCTGAAAGCTGAGGTAAGAGCTTCTTAATGAAAGGAGCAGGCAAATGAGAAAGAAAGATGGCGGCCCGTTCACCAGGACCTGGCTTTGTGGTAAGTTCTTTTGATGGGCTATGGGCATAGCTTAACGGAACGACCAGCCAGTGCCGTCGGAGAAAGGTCATGATGCGTTTTGGGTCTTTGACCACCAGTTCCTGCAATAGCTCCGGTGTTGGAAGTGCTCCTGTGGGGAACTCCCCGTCATCCACCAGCAACCCACAAAGTTCTTGCACAACTTCTTTTTGGGTTTCCGGTGTAACGTAACTCAATTGCTGCATTTCACGACCAATATTTCGAATCTCATGGGAAGAGAGATTGTTGATCAGTTTTGAGCTCGATGCAGGGGCTAACGTTAAAAAGAAAACGGCGGCTTTCTGAAGATCGCTTAATGGCCCTTCCATGAGCGTTTGGGGAATAGCACGATAAATCTGATTCGTCAAGCTTTGATAAATCCGCTTGAGAAAAGAGAAGACAATACCAAGGACAGATTGATGGGTTCTTTCTCTTTGCACAGCCCCTCCACTTCTTGTACTTCTATTATTATAAACAATTTGGGGGAAGAAAACAAGTGGGGGGAGGCAAAAATTTGCGAATTAATGCAAGTAAGGCGCTCTAAGGGTGCCATTGGGGGGGTGACGTCCGCATCCAGTTCATCTTTGGCCCCTTTCCAGTACTGAAAAGTCCCCGCGCAAGCAATCATGGCGGCATTGTCGGTGCAAAGTCGCGGACTCGGGTGATGAAGTTTAACGTGGTAATCGTCGGCCAAGGCATTAAGCCTCGCGCGCAAGCCGGTGTTGCAGGCAACCCCTCCCGCGAGGACGACCGTTTTAACCCCGGTGGCCAGGATGGCCCTGCGGACCTTTTCAACCAAGACGTCGACCACGGCTTCTTGAAAGGAAGCTGAAAGATCTTCGATCGGGTAGTGGTTGAGGTCTCCGTTCTTTTTCCAGTTCATCACCGCGGTCTTAAGCCCACTAAAGCTAAAATCAAGGGAATCCGATCCGAGAAGTGCCCGTGGAAACTCGATGGCCCTCGGGTTTCCCTTTTGGGCGAGCTTATCAATGATCGGCCCACCCGGATAGCCCAAGTCAAAAATCCGTGCTACCTTGTCAAAGGCTTCGCCTGCGGCATCATCACGCGTGGTCCCTAAGGTCTCGAAGACCAGGTGTTCCTTTAAGAGCACCAAGGAAGTATGCCCTCCCGAAACAATCAGAGCAAGGAAAGGAAACTTGAGATCAGGGTGTTCTAAGAAATTGGCATAAACGTGCCCCACCAAGTGGTTGACCCCAATGAAGGGAACGTTCAGCCCAAGGGCGATGCTTTTTGCTGCGGCCACTCCCACGAGAAGAGCCCCCACCAGTCCAGGGCCGCGCGTGGCGGCTACAATTTCAATCTGTTTCCAAGAGAGTTTCGCTTCTCTTAGCGCTTCGTCGAGTAAGACGTTCAGGTTTTCAAGATGTTTTCTGGAAGCAATCTCCGGAACAACCCCACCGTACAATTGATGGATTTCCACCTGAGAAGAGATGAGATTGGCACGAATCTGGTTTCCGTCTTCTACAAAAGCAATCGACGTTTCATCACAACTGGTTTCAATGCCAAGACAGATCACGCGCTTTTTGAACCCTCTTGCTCGAGTTCTTCTTTTAAGCTGGCTAGTTTTTGCTTGAAAGATTCTTCCCGTAGGTTCCCGGCCCACATGATTACCGCATTTTCGTTTTCTTCGGTGTAGTAATTCTTTCGAACCCCCACCGAACTAAAGCCATATTTCTTGTAAAGATCTTGAGCCCCCTGATTGGATTCCCTCACCTCAAGGGTGGCCCAACGGGCCCCTTTTGAAATGGCGACCACCAACAGATGGTGAAGGAGCTGCTCTCCAATTCGCTGTCTTCGATAGTCAGGGTGAACGGCCACGGTGGTGATGTGTGCTTCATCCACCACAAGCCAAATGCCGGCATAACCCACAAGAACCTCTTCATGCCGGGCTACAAAATAGTGGGCCAAGCGGTTTCGATAGATTTCATTGATGAAAGCCGTTTCAGGCCAATGGCTTTTGAACGCTTTTCGCTCGATTTCCATAATTTCGGCCACATCTTTTTCCTCAAGAGGCGAAATGGAAATTTTAAGAGGGGTCATCGCGTTTTAGCCACCTTTCCCCGTTCGACTTCTGCTTGTGAGGCTCGAAGATACAAGGGAGAAACCAAATGAAGATCTCCGGCCAACTCTTTTTGGCGTTGGTACGCCAATCGTCCAATCGATGATGCCTTGACAATTCCGCAACCTTCACCTGCTTCTCTTGCGTTTGGGATTCGATCCAGAAGAAACGATTGGTGGGGATTCGTTTCTCCCACAAGAATCCATGGGCCTTGATGGGCCTCGATTTCTTTCAAAAGGTTTTCTTTCGATACGCAAAGATACCCTCCAACTTGGCTCATGGAAGAGCCATGGGCTTGGTAAAGCCCAGCATAGAGTTCGCTTCGCTTCGCATCCATGGAGGCCAGAATCATGCCAGAGTAGGGGGAGGGTTTGGAAGGCAAGCGCGTCGAGTGATGAAACCCCGTACAGGGGGATTTGGCGGACTTGCGCCAACGTTCGCGCTGTGGCAAGGGCCAAGCGGACGCCGGTAAATGAGCCAGGTCCGATGCCACATGCAATGGCATTGATTGCGTCGAGAGACAGATTCGTGTCTTTGAGGATCTCGCGAATCGTGGGGGAGAGCCAGGTGAGAAGCCTCATCGGGGAGCGAAGCTGGCGTTCGGCGATGATGGCCTCTCCGTCCAGGATGGCCACACTTCCGACTTCGGTGGATGTGTCAAGCGCTAAGATGAGTGACATGCAGCTAGGAATTCTTCAAGCCACGAAAATTGGCTTCCTTGCGGCTTAAATGTAAATTTGCGTTCATCGGCTGAGTCACCATAGTCCAAGGTGATTCGAAGGTGAGGGAATGGGAAAAGACCTTGAGCTCGATCGACCCACTCAACAAAGCTTACTCCTTTGCCTTCCAAGTATTCTTCCCAGCCGAGGTCTTCCAATTCTTTGGGTTGTAGGCGATACAGATCGAAATGATACACTGGAATTTTTCCTTCATAAACATGCATGAGCACAAAGGTGGGGCTCACCACCATTTCGTGCACTCCAAGCCCTTTGCAGATTCCTTGGATAAACGTGGTTTTCCCTGCTCCAAGGGGCCCTTCAAAACCGAGGATTGTGCCAGGAGTCAAGTGTTTGGCCAAACGAACACCGAGGGCTTGGGTTTCTGCAGCGTTGTGAGTGGAAAGAGATATGGAAGCGGTCATTTGAGGTTCTTCTTCTAATGGTTTGGTAGTGTACTCAGAAACTGTTCAAGGGCCATGGTGCCTAAGTCCCCTTGTTTTCGCTCACGAACACTCACACTTTTCGATTCCATTTCTTTGTCACCAACGACCAGCATGTACGGGATTTTTTCAAGCTGAGCATCTCGGATCTTAGCGCCGATTTTTTCATTTTGATAATCGATTTCGATACGATAGCCTGATTTCTTGAGCTCACTCTCTACTTGCTTTGCGTACTCAAGATGCTTTTCGCCAATCGGAAGGATGCGAACTTGAACCGGTGCAAGCCAGAAAGGGAATGCGCCACCGTAATGCTCGATTAAACAACCGAAAAAGCGTTCGAAGCTTCCAAGCATAGCCCGATGAACCATGGTGGCCAGGTGCTCTTTTCCATCTTGGCCCACGTACTTCACATCAAAACGTCGAGGGAGATTAAAATCAAACTGAATGGTGCTGCATTGCCATTCACGACCAATCGCGTCTTTCACCTTGATATCGATTTTGGGGCCATAAAAAGCGGCACCGATGATGTCGATTTCAGGTTGGATTCCAAGAGGAACAACGACTTTTTGCAAAACATGAACGAGAACGTCTTCGGCATGTTCCCACTCGTTTCGTTCACCTGCGAATTCATTCTTTCGGTGTCCGAAAAATTTGTCGACGATTTGATCGTAGCTCAGAGCCTCGATTTCCTTTAGTCCCGCCGGATCGCCCGTTTCTCCAAGAAGTTTTTTGTAGAGCTCCTTCTTGCTTACCCCTTTGCCGAATTCCCATGCTTTGGAGGGAAATGGGCCTGTGGAAAGGGTGATCGCGAACTCTTCAAACCCAAATTTTCGAAGAATGTCAAGGGCCAACCTCACGCAATTTTCTATTTCTTGTTCCAGGTGCTCCGGTGCACAAAAAATGTGGGCATCATCTTGGGTAAATCCTCTCACCCGCATTAAGCCATGTAAGACCCCGGATCGCTCATAGCGATAAACAGTCCCCATCTCACCGTACCGAAGCGGAAGCTCCCGATACGATCGTTTGTGGGTTTTGTAGATCAAGATGTGAAACGGGCAATTCATCGGTTTCAGCATGAATTCCTGATCTTCCACTTCGATCGGTTTGTACATATTGTCTTGATAGAAATCCCAGTGACCACTGGTTTTCCAAAGATCAACTCGGGCGATGTGTGGCGTATAAACCAGTTGGTAACCTCGAGCCAGATGCTCGTCTCGCCAGTAATCCTCGATGATTTTTCGAATCATGGCTCCTTTTGGATGCCATAAGATGAGTCCAGGGCCGGTCAAATCTTGGATGCTGTAAAGGTCAAGCTCTTTTCCAAGTTTTCGATGATCGCGCTTAGCGGCTTCTTCAAGCTGCTTTAAATAATCATCGAGTTGTTGTTTCGTGGGAAAGGTGGTCCCATAAAGCCGCTGAAGCATCGGATTTTTCTCGTTGCCACGCCAATAGGCGCCAGCCACATTCAAGAGCTTAAAGGCTTTGATCTTCCCGGTTGAAGGAAGGTGGGGGCCGGTGCAAAGATCCCAAAATTCTCCCTGGTTGTAAACACTAAGAGCCTCATCTGGAATTTCGCGAATGAGTTCCACTTTCAACGATTCATTTCGTTCCGAAAAAAACTTGATGGCTTCCTCTTTATTCATCACCACGCGCTTGAAGAATAAGTTCTCTCGAATAATTTTTCCGATTTCTTCTTCAATTTTTGGGAGAAGATCTAACGTGAGTTCCCCTTGTGTGTGAAAGTCGTAGTAATAGCCATTCTCAATGGCTGGCCCGATGGCGAGCTTTGCTCCAGGGATGACGCGCTTTACGGCTTGAGCCGTGACATGAGCTGTGGAATGACGAAAAACCGGAAGTGCATCAGGATCCTTAACGGTGACGAATTCAACGGTGGCATCACTGTCAACGATCGCACTTAAGTCGACGAGTTTCCCGTTGACTTTGGCTGCCACGCTGTCTTCGAAAAGTCTTTTCCCGATTTCTTGGCACAAATCCGAAAGAAGGACAGGGCCATTCTTTTCGACCACATCGCCATTTTTCAAGGTAATGCGCACGGTTTTAACCATGAGGGAGGTATTTACCAGGCGCTTCATTGTTCCTTGTCATGCTTGACGCCTAGTACAATCTTCGGTGGACAATAAGTCCGGCCGACCTTTGGGTCAGGGTTTGTGTATCAGCGTTAAGGCGCTACTCTCGGACCTCGAGACAATTGTAATTCGCGATAAGCCTGGCTACCGCCATGTGGCGAGAATCTCTTGCCAATCGTTCTGGGGTCTTGCCGTTAGCGTCGATGACGTTCGCACGAGCTCCATGCATCAAAAGAAGCTCCACGACTCGGTAGTTGCCATTCTCTGCTGCAATGTGTAGTGTTGTGTGCTGGTTTCGAGTGTCCGTCGAATTGGCTACGGCTTCTTGCTCGAGAAGATAAGCAGCTGCCTCGGTGCGGGAATGAAATGCGGCGCGGTAAAGAGGAGTCCAGCCATTCAGGGCTTTGGCATCAAGGTCGACCTTTTTATCTTTGAGAAATCTGAGACTCTCGAGAGCGCCATGGCTGGCAGCCCAATGCGCCGGGCGTTCTCCACGATTGTCGACTGCATCCAGTTTAGCACCATGTTCCGAAAGAACTCGGAGGATGTCCTGTCTGTTGTAGACGGCGGCCCAGTGCGACGCGCTGCCATTACTGTAGCTGTCCTTTGCATTCGAATCGGCCCCGTCACCGAGAGCGTCACTGACTTCTTTGGAATCTCCTATCATGATTCCCCTAAACAATCGAGCATCGATTGGCCGTTGTACCGAAGGGAATAAGCCTAATTCACTCAAATTCATTTGTGTGCTCCTCTCAAGTGCACAATGTCTGCGATCAAATTAATACATCAAAGCTTAACACAAGCAGATGCACAGATCAAGAGGCGACAAGTCTTTTTGAGGTTAACAATTTGTAAACTAATGCCCACAGAAAACCGTTCATGGATCGGGGATCTTGATTTTAAGCCCGGAACAGGGTATGATAAGCCCAAATGAGCATCAATGCGCTGTCTAGAACTTTAAAAGTTTGGAGTAAAACATGAAACTATGGCCGATTTTTGGTGGGAGAGCAGAGAAACCTGGGGAGGCGGAAAGAAGAATTGCAAGCCGGCCCTCGGAGGTCTTTCGAAGTTTGCCCCGATCAGAATTCTTCATGAATCTGGCAAAGCTTGATTGCTGGGATGGGGGGGCCAGGCCACCCTTCAACCGCTCCGACTCGTTTTTTTTGAGGAACTTCGAGCGGATGTGGGTCAGTTTCAAGAAGAGACCCTTCAATGGATTCGCGCATTTGAAAGCCAGGTTATGGTGCTAAGTGGAAGAAGGGATAGGAAACCGCTCATTAGAGAAGCTCACCGTTTTGATGAGCACTTTCGACAGCAGCAGAAAGCATTTCATAACACAACACAATTGGTGGTCGAAGGTCTCTGGAAGTCGGCTTCGTGGCGGTGTCCTAACCCGTATTTCGACGAACTCGAGTCTCGTGCGTCCTCGGTGAAAGAGACCTACCTTGTATCCTATGGCCTTATGTCGACGGAGCATTGGTTCCCGAGAGGAGACTTCTCAGAGACTCCAATTAAACCAGAAGAGTTTCTTGTTACCTTTCTAGGAAAAAAATTCTTTCATGGGATCCACGAGGGAAATAGGCGAGAGAGCAATAGGCTCATCCACGAAGCCAGCCGCCTCCGAGACGAACGTTTTGCTTGCTATCCTGTCGAGTTGGTAAGAAAACAGACCAAAGAGCTTCGATCCCCAGGAGATTTTGCCACGCAACTCAAGTATGATCTCGGTATTTTACGACAGAGTCTTGGCGAAACGTTTGATAGGGTTGAAAAGAGATGCGACATGTTTGTCCGCACCGCCGAGTGCGTTGGCAATTTTGGGTTTCGGGTGCAAGGAACCACGATTACCCATCGGGCGTCTCTTCTTGATGAGGGATGACAGCACTTTCCCTTATGAACGCCTACACATGTTTTTTCGGCTTAAAACTATAATCCACAAGCTCCATCGTTGACGTCATGCCATTGCTGTCAGTTTTCGATTTCACAAGCCCAATCCAAGGAGCAAACCAGTTGGTTTTCTTTACAATCGCTCCCCCTTGGACCACTTCGGTTTCCACTTTCATCGCACCAAACTTTCCAGCGGGGACCGCGATGAGATCGCTCCCTTTGACCAGACTCTTTTCTTGAATCTGGACCCCCATCATGCCGGTTCCTTTCCATTCCCAGGTGGCATTCGCTTGGAGCGGGTTTTCTATATAGTTTTTCACCGGGGAATATGCTCCAGTCATGTTGTTTTTCGGGTAGGCAATTTTGTGCATGTTGACCCACCCCTCGGGCTTTGAATACCAGTCTTGAAACACCTGAGTTGCGGTCGTGGTTTCCACCAAGTACAAAATCGTGTGG
>JABDET010000070.1 GCA_013286945.1 Candidatus Melainabacteria bacterium | reverse complement strand
CCTTACTGGTATTACCAAGTAGCATCTCTTGTGTTTCTACTCTCTTTCGCCCTCTTGCTTTGGAAAGGGATGAAGGATTACGTGTGGATTCTCGACGCGCCGTATAAGCTGATGCTGACCTTGCTCGAGCTCCTATACTTGCGCGATCCGTATACGGCCCGACACTCGAAGAAAGATGCCGAGTACGCCACAGCCCTTGGGATCAAGTTGGGGCTCGATGAAAACGAGCTGGATACCTTGGAAAAAGAAGCCATGCTCCATGACATTGGAAAGCTCGGGACCCCTGACTGCGTCCTTCTCAAAAAAGGAAAATTCACCCCGGAAGAACGGAACATCATGGAGAGACACACCCAACTCAAGTTTTTCATGGATCTCCTTCCCGATGGGTTTCCGCTCAAGCATTGGCTCGTGGTGGGCCAAAGCCATCACGAGAAATACGATGGAACGGGTTACCCTCAAGGCCTGAAAGGTGAAGCCATTCCCTACCATGCCCGCATCATTACGTTGGCCGACATCTGGGATGGGATGACTTCAGGCCGAATTTATCGGAAGTTTGGGATTAAGACGGAAGAAACGTTTACGGATATTACGGAAACACACAAAAGCTGGTTTGACCCCAAGGTTTTGGAGACATTCAAGCGTTGTTACGAAGAGACCATCTTTCAAAAGATCCTTCTTGACGATCCGAGTCACCAGACCTACACCGAGAAAAAGTCTGAAGTCGAAGAGGTTCTCGCTCCACCCCCCATTACGGCCGATCGAGTGCAAATCGAGGGGGAAAACTTCTTTTACCCGACCTCTTTCTCTGCCCTCATGATTTTCTTGAAAAGCTTTTTCACCCTGATTCCCTTCTTCATCGGAACCCTCGGCTATTTCGTTTTCCCTTCATCCATAGGGCTCCCCATATTCTTTACCGGTTTTTTGTGGATGATGGAAGAGTGGAAGCTTAAGGAACCGATCAATTTTCCATCCTGGGTTGGGGATGCGGCCTTCGTCGCCATCCTGCTCATTTTTCAGCAACCGGAAGTTCTCCTGATTGTCAGTGTGATGACCGCAATAAGACTTCTTCTTTACTCTTTCGTCAACGCGCGAGAAAACAGGCTAATCCTGTCCCGGTTTATCGTTTTTCTTCTGTCAACCCCAGCATTCCAGTGGCTTGTGCCGCGACAAGAATTAACATCCACAAACGGAATCCTCGGATTCGTAGCATGGGTTCTTGTTTATGCAGGGATACAAATCATTCTTCTTAATGCTGAAGCGATGGTTCGTGGGCGCTCGCACCAGTTCTTCCTTCGAAGAGGCCCCTTCTTACACTTCATGCTTCGGTCCGGTATTCTTTACCCTCTTCTTGGCGTTTCACTCTACTTTTTTTACACCGCAAAGGGCTTCCCGTTTCCGCTCACCTATTTCTGCTTCCTCCCAATTCTCGTCCTTCTCTTTTCGGTGTACAAACTGCGCGACGAAACGCTGCATGCCGCTCGAAGGGTTGTCGAAGTTTGGATGTTTTTCTTGGATCAAAAGCTGGGCTTTACGCAGTGGCGGACCATCAATACGACCAACCTGACTCATCTTCTTGCCAAGGAAATGCATCTAAATCCTTATGAAATCGATCGAATAACACTAGCGGCTCGCGTAAAGGACATTGGCAACATTGCGATTACCGACTCTGTTTTTAACGCCCCCGGAAAACTTTCTCCAGATGATTTGAAAAAGATTGAAACCCATCCCCATGAAAGCATCACGCTTCTCCGGACTTTTCCGCTGTACGACGATATCCAAAACATGGTTCAAAGTCACCATGAACGTTGGGATGGCGCAGGTTATCCCCTGGAGCTGAAAAGAAAGGACATTCCACTTGGTTCTCAAATTCTTGCGGTAGCCGACGCCCTTGATGCAATGATTTCCCCACGCCCCCATCGAGAGGCGCGTTCACTCCAAGAAGCCGTCAAAGAAGTCATAGCCAACAGCGAAATCCAGTTTAGCCCAGCCGTCGTTAAAGCCATGATTCGCGTTTACGAAAAAGGGCAAATCCACATCAAGAGCGCCAACACTTTACCTGGCGCTGGAACGCCTGTTCCTCAAAAAGTGCCCCTCTTGACCCAAGGCTTTATTTAACGCGAAACCGTGACCGCCACGCGGCTGGCAACGGGCCCAATTAAGCGCAGCACTTCACGCGCCATTTGCATCGACCCGTCTTCGTGCGATTTCGCCAGCTGGGCAGTTTTCTCGTCGCCAACGGTGTGCGCGAAATGAGCCAGCGCGCCGTACATCGCCATTTTCGAGTTTTGGGTTGCAAACATCTTTCTTAAAGCTCGGATGGCCTTATCATACTCATCATGAGCTCGTTCCCAAGGTTCCCCTAAGCGAATGACCATCGGTTCTCTTGACGGAATCCTCCCATCGAGCAGAGCGAGCCGCTCTTCAACTTCACGAAGATGTTCACGAGCCATGGTCCATTGCTTCTCGGAAACATGCACGACGTGCTCCTCTTGCACCTCTTCTTCCATCTCTTTCAGCAAGTCGACAAGACTTCGCTCAATGTTCCACGCATCTTGGAGATACCGAATGATTCGTGCTTCAGACGTTTCCATGTCCCAACTCCTTTCGTTCGAAGAAATCTAAGCTCCGTTCAGCAATGGCCTTCTGTTCATGAAAGCTTGAATGGCCCCATCGGTACAATCAAAGATTTTGAACAAGTTTTCCAGTTGGGTTACCAACAACACTCGACGAAGCATAGGGTTGGAACAAACCAATCCAATTCTTCCCCCAAGTGGCTTCACACGCTTGTAAGCTCCAATAAACACTCTCACGCCCGTTGAATCAAGAAACCGCAACTTTTCCAAACTGATGATCATGTTGTAATTTTTCTTAGCGATTTGCTTGTCAACAGTTGCTTCAAATTCTGGGGCTGTGCTGATGTCGAGTTCTCCAACAGGCTCAAGCAGTACCGCATGATTGGTGAGTTCTTTGGTTTCGGAGAAAAGCATCACAATTCACGCTCCTGTCACTCCCGCGAGTTCCTATTTTTTTTACTTCATTTTAGTGCCACTT
Source organism: Candidatus Melainabacteria bacterium (assembly GCA_013286945.1). Lineage (GTDB taxonomy): Bacteria > Vulcanimicrobiota > JABDET01 > JABDET01 > JABDET01 > JABDET01. The sequence goes on along the minus strand of JABDET010000070.1, from coordinate 6,148 downwards.
CGTGAAGATTAGTCACACGATTTTTATCTTTATTTTTTCTCGTGCGCTTCTTGCTCTTTTAAAAGTTCTTCCGCTTTCTTTCTCTGTTCTTCATCATATTTTTTCATTTGATCTTCTTCTTTATCCCGAAGTCGTTCCAAATGTCCATGGTAATTGGTGGCGCGTTCCTCAAGCTTCTGGCTTTGTTTCTGATTCACTGATTTCTCATGCTGTTCTTGATGTTTCGTGAGAAGTTCGGCTTTGTTCTCCGTGTTGTTGCGAAGCTCCGGGAGGTTTTCCTCCGAAGAACGAACCGCATTCGTATGCTTCACGAGCTTTATGGTCGACTGGATCATCTTTCCATGGTTTAAGTAAGCCAGCTTAAATTCCGAACGTTCCCACGGCTCTGCTTCCTTCATGGAGAAAGGCTGAACCTTAAAGTCAGCTCGTGAGCCGACCCACAAATGCTGTTCGCGTCCCATCGATGTTTCTTGCTTCAGTGATTTCACGTGCACGCGTCCGCGAAACACTCGAACTTCGGTGTCTTTCCCTTCATGTCGCACCGAGAACTCAGTACCAACCGCCTCAATCAACGCCACAGGGGTCGAGGCCATAAACGGATTATCACGATGATGAATGTAAACTTTTCCGTGGAGGAGATAAAATGAGTCTAGACCCTTTCTGTCAGAAAAAATCGTTTGGATCGTTCCTTCACTGTCTCCTTGAAGCGCAATCTCGGTCTTTCCGGGAAATGAAAATCGTACGGCGCTTCCAGAAGCGACCTTAATAGCGGTACCTCCAGTGAGTTGATCTTGCAGATGAAGTGCTCTCCACGGGGTTTCTCCCAGTGATCGCAGGTAAACATTTCCCTTGATTTCGCTCACGCTGCAAAGGGAGGCGACCAAGATCGGCTTTTGCGCTACGACAGGTGTCTCGTTTGTTCTAGCCTCCTGTGGACGAGTTGGATGGCCGTAATAGAGGCTAATCCAAGCCACAAAAGCTAGCACAGCTGCAACGGCATAACGTAACCAGACCGCTGACGAACTCGAACCCCGTTGTTCGATTCTTTCCCAAAGACGCTCTCGGGAATAGTGGGGCATTCTCGGGGGTTCATAATGACCCAAAACCTCATCGACCTCTCGAACAGCCAGACAATTGGGGCAAGAGCTTGCATGGGATTCAAGCTCAACTGGAAGAGCTTCTCCACTTCCCCGGAGCTCTGCGACACGCAAGCACGTTAGATTTTCTCGAATTTCATCCATGGTTCCAAAACCTTTTTAAGCTCGATTTTCGCGCGCCAAACCCTTGTTTTGAGTGCTCCAACCGGGAGCTCGAGAATCTCTGAAATGTCTTCGTAGTCAAGCTCTGCGATGGCGTGGAGCACCAAAGGGGTTCGGAGTGACTCGGGAAGCTTTGCGATTCCTTTTTCAAGAAGTCTAGCCTCTTCCTGATGTAACACTTCGGTTTCGGGGCTTGCAGCAGAACGAACCGTATTTTCAACCTCTTCAAGAGGGATCCCGATTCCTTTCCGCCTTCGTCTCTCATGATAAGCGACGTGAGTCGTGATGCTGTAAATCCACGTCGAAAGCTTGGAGTCTCCCTTGAATCGATCGATTGACTTCCAAACCTCAGTCCAGACATCCCAAAAAGCCTCCTCAGCCTGCTGATACCCCCCGAGCAAGTTGTAGAGCGTTCCTAAAACTTTGGAGCGGTACGCTTCAACCAAATTCTCAAACGCTGGCCGATCGCCACTTTTAATGCGATCGACCAGGAGCTTTTCCTGCTCCCTCGTGGTGGTATTCATTCCTTTAGTCCTCTCAGGCGATCGATTGTCACGCATTTCTAACATGATTTTTTGTTCGATGGCTATGGCGTGGTAATCTCCACTGCATTCGAGTATGGGCCAGCCGCCGTGGTCCCGATTTCGTACACGGCGTAATAATAAGGAACGCCAGACTTTGCTGTTGAGTCTGTAAAGGAATAATAGCCGCGGGAAGGCTCACCGTAAGGATAATAGGGAAACTTAAACGTAACCATTTCCCCTTTGGGTTTATGCCCAAACGGTTTGGTGGATCGGACCACCACAGCCATCAGCGCATGATCCGATTCCTTCGAACGAGTCCAGTGAAGCACGTTGTTCGGTGTGAGGCAACCTTTTCCAACCAAGACATTCGGTTCGGGTATCACGACAGTGTCATGCCGTGGTGCCGAATGATATTCTTCCCGAACACTCTTTTCTTCGTGAGGCGCCATGATGATGACAATGCCACTTTTTGTCTCATTCTCCGCTACGTCCACCGGAACACCCATGGATGACATAGCGCTCATGCGTTCAAGATATTGAGGGGGCACGTTCTCAAGTCCAGGTATGGTTGGATGAGGATTTTCTTTCGAGAGGATATAGCCAGCCTTATAAGCTGAAACAAGATAGTGCCCAGCCATCACCTGAAGGGTAAATCGCCCTTCCTTATCAGTCCGCACGGTGGGAAATGTTCCAGGGGACATCATGGGTGCCCCGTTGCTGCGATCGTGCGGCTCTGCAAACATGTTTTTCATGGCGATAACCATGGCGTATGGAAGTGGCGCGCGACTCTCATTCACCACGACCCCTTCGATGTAAGCGGTCGATTTGGTGAGATCGAAATTGATGTTGTCTCGGGTTTCGTCACCCGACACTTGAACCGCGATCGGCGGAGGGCTCAAGTAGCCCGACTTGGATGCGATCACTTTCCACGATCCCTCCCCCACCCCCAACGAATAGTTTCCATTTCCGGCGGCCATCGTGATGGCTTCTCCCTGATCACCCATCGCGATCACCTGAGCGCCACCCACCGACTGACCGTAGGCGGTGATCGTACCTGTGATGTAAGCCTTGTGGAAGTCTCCCGGGAGGGACAGATTTTCCGCACACAGGGTCCCGGCAAGTAAGACTAAAAAGCTCAACAAACTTATTCTTGATAAAAACCGTTTCATGCAGGCCTCCTTCGTTCAGGCTTTAGTTAAGAATCTGCCCACCCCAACCGCATGATGGTGGGTGGAGTGGGCAGATGAAAAATTCTCTTACTGCAACAAGACCTTTGATTTCTTAAGGGGTCTGGTTCAGCCTTATGGCTGGAGAAGTCATGAATTCCTGGGAATCGATGTCATTGGGATTGAATCGGATCTTCACCCCGTTGATCTCAGGCTTCGTGAGACAAAATGTAAAGGTCCGATGGTCTTGGGGGGCAATCGTGGAATATCCGGAAGTGGACTTGACGCGCTGTGCTCCCTTGTACCAATCAAACTCAATGTACTGACCGCTCACTATCTGATTGGTGTCGTTTTCTATCTCCACAGAGGACGAAAAAGTGCCACTCTTGCAGCTTCCCTCTTTGGAGTTCAACTCAATGATTCTTGCTTTGAATTTTCCGTTGGAATTCGGGTCAAGGTTTCCCGCTGTTGGCGTTACACCTGTGGCCGCGTTGTGGCTTAGCCCGCTCGTGTCGGGGGTACTGCTGCTCACAAGATCGGCAAGGTTTTGCGACTTAAGACCATCAACAAGCACAACAATGCCTTTGGCCAGCATATCCCGGATGGCTTCTTCAATCGGAGTATTCTTGAATGAGTCGAACCATCCCCCGACATGGACGCCACCCACCCAGCCTCCGCCACCAACGCCAAAGCTGGAGCGTGAAGCTTTTCCTTCAATGGTCTTGCTAACCAAAATCTTCGCATCACTCACTCGGATGACTCTGAGATCAAGCCCCACATGAGCATCAGCCGCATGCGTTCTGACTCCAATGTGACCAAAAAATGGAACCCCGACTCCCCCGCCTCCGCCCCCACCTTGGCTGTTCATCTCAAAAGCGGTAATCGCGCCGGTCAGGATGAAGTCGGCTCCCTTCAGGCCTTGCGGAGATTTCCCCTCCATTCTAAGCTCATCTTGAACTTCGCCCAGGGATTCTCTCTCGTACACATCGAAACAGCCGCTTTGCGTCAACGCAGATAAAATCATGTCCGACATCCCTTGTCCAATCGCTTCAGGATTAATCGCAATTTGTCGGCCATCGTACACCATATAGCTCGAGTTACATCCACCTGCCTTACATCTAAACTCCTTGGCCACAATCTTGCCGATGACCTTATCGCACTTTGGAACAATCAGGGTTCGCTCTTTGACGTCAGAGCCGTACTCGGCCTTATCGTCCGCGTAAACCCAAGAACCAAAGGAAAGCAAAAGCAAAAGGACCACTAAAATTTTCTTCACGAAAACATCCTCCAACTTGAAAAATTAGGAACTGCGGTGTATTTCCTTAATACTTCAGGATAACAATTGGCGTTTTTCCGCGGCTCCCCTTCTCAAGCGCTCGATGTTCCAGGCTGAACGATTCGAACTCCACAAAGGGAAGTGACTCGCAATTCCGAATTTCAAAACGACAGAAATGAGATCCTTGTGCCCCAGTGGGAGACGTTTCTTTTTTTTATTCATGCTCGTGTGGTGGTTTGTTTCGTCCACCTCGTTTGCACAATTCGTCGATGTAACAGCTGTCGGCAGCAACACGATTGAACAATTTACTCTTTCCGGGACCGATCTTGGCGTTTTCATCAATACAGGATTAAATGCACCCCAATACATGGCTCTTGATGGAACTGGCAATCTTTATGTGACGAATGTCGGTGACAACACCATTCATAAATTTTCCCCCGCCGGTGCCGATCTCGGCGTTTTCGCCAATACCGGCTTAAACGCTCCTTTTGGGATTGCGATTGATGGAAGCGGCAATGTCTATGCAGCCAATTTCGTTGGCAACACCATCGAAAAATTTTCCCCCGCCGGTGTGGATCTGGGTGTTCTCGCCAACACCGGTTTAAACGGTTTTTGGGGAATGACGATTGATGGAAGCGGCAACCTCTATGTGGCGAATGCCCTTGACAACACCATTCATAAATTTTCTCCCGCCGGTGTCGATCTCGGTGTTTTCGCCAACACCGGTTTAAACGTTCCTCAAGGCGTCCGGTTTGACCATAGCGGCAACCTCTATGCAGCCAATAACGGCGACGGCACCATCGAAAAATTTTCCCCCGCCGGTATCGATCTTGGTGTTTTCGTCAATACAGGGTCAACTCAAACAATTGGTCTTGCCTTTGATGCAAACGGCAACCTCTATGTAGCGAATAACGGCGACGGCACCGTTCATGAATATTCTCCCACCGGTGCCGACCTCGGTGTTTTTGGTATGGGGCTTAATGGTCCCGTCGATGTTATTTTTATGTTTGCCTCTTCCGGCGTTGCTTTGTGGACCGGCGGCGGACCGACCAACAACTGGAGTCAAGGATTAAACTGGGTCGGCGGAGTAGCGCCGTCGAATGGCTCGGATCTTCAGTTTGCAGGGAACGTCAATACAACGGCCAACAATGATCTCCTCACTTCGGCCAACTCGATTACGTTCAATACCGGTGCAGCCCCTTTTACGTTGACAGGAAATGGTTTGACCTTGGGAGCGGGGGGAATTACCAACAACTCGAACCAAACGCAAACGATCAACTTCAATACACCAATTGTCTTGGGTGCCTCACAAACCTGGAAGGCCGCTTCCGGAAACCTGATCGTCAATTCGGCCGTAAACAACATGGGAAATTTTCTAACCATCGATGGACCAATGAGCACCGCCATCACAGGGAGCATCAGTAACTTAGGAGGGTTAACGAAGATCGGAACCGGTACGCTTGTTTTGAGCGGGGTCAACACCTATTCCGGAGGAACTTTGCTTAACGGCGGAACTCTGGCTGTGACCGGTAATGCGCTTGGAACCGGCAATTTCATCCTGAGCCAGGGAACGTTGCAAGCGGCAAGCGGTGGACCTCAAACGATCAATGTGAACGGAAACTACACGCAAAGTGGGGGAACCTTAGCCCTTCGGCTTGGAGGCGCAGTGCCCGGCCAGTTTGATCGAGTCAATGTGGGGGGGAGTGCTGCGCTTGGAGGGGCGTTACAACTTAATCTGGTTGCTCCCGTAGCGCCTGGATCCGGATTTTCAATCCTCAATGCGGGAGGTGGCGTATCTGGAACCTTTGCTTCCGTCCTTAATCCAGGCGCGGGCTTAGGCCTCTCGTATCTTCCAAACAACGTCCTGGTGACCCAAAACGCTTTGGCTCCTTTTGCTCAAACACAAAATGAACAGAACCTTGG
>JABDET010000069.1:2069-9363 GCA_013286945.1 Candidatus Melainabacteria bacterium | reverse complement strand
AAGGTTTCTTTACAATTGTAACAGATTAGAAAACAAACTCAAAGGGCGGGAAAATCTGAACTGAAGATGGAAAAGGAGAAGTCGATGCGTAAACTCTCAGAAGAAACGTTCACCGTCTTTGATCTGGAAACCACCGGAGGACGCCCTGAAACCAATGGGATCCTGGAAATTGGAATGGTTAAAGTTCGAGGAAATCAACTCATCGATCGATACGCTACCCTTGTCAATCCATGCTTCCCGATTCCTCCAATCGTGCGCCGAATGACCGGAATCAACGATGAAATGGTGATCAACGCTCCGCTTTTTCAAGAAATCGCCGACCCGATTTTGAATTTTGTTGATTGCGATATTCTTGTGGTGCATAATGGCCCTTTCGATCTACAATTTCTAAACTATTACCTCCAGCAAACGCAAAAAATTACCCTTTTGAATCCACTTCTCTGTACGGTCAAGCTTGGGGAACGCCTCTTGCCAGATGCCCCCAACCGTCGGCTTGAAACACTGGCGCAGTATCTTGACCTTCCTTTTCCAGGTCGGCATCGCGCCTGGGGAGATGCCGAGGTCACGGCCCAACTGTTTATCACGTGCCTTCGTCGACTCGAGGAGCAGGGGATTGAAACTCTTGGACAACTTACGCGTTGGCTTTACAAGCCGATGCCAAAACCTACTCCCGCTGTTGACGCGGCAGAAAAGACATGAGGAAGAGTTAACATGCCGTTTATCACCGATATTGAAGGAATTGAAGTAGGGCATGCCACAGACTTAGACGCGATTACCGGCTGCACAGTGATCCTGTGCAAAGAAGGGGCGGTCGGAGGAGTCGATATTCGCGGAGGGGCCACTGGAACTCGCGAGCTGGATCCGTTGTTCTCGGGTCATCTGGTGGAGAAAGTCCATGCCATTCTCTTGTCTGGAGGTTCTGCCTTTGGGTTGGACGCTTCAGGCGGCGTGATGAAATGGCTCGAAGAACGTGGTATCGGTTTTGATGTGGGAATTACCAAAGTTCCGATTGTCCCCACCGCCATCATTTTTGATCTTTGGATTGGAAACCCAAAAAAGCGTCCTGATTTTAGCATGGGGTATCTGGCTTGCGAAAATGCAACAAGTCAGCTCCCTGGCGAAGGAAGCGTTGGAGCAGGAACTGGAGCTACCGTTGGCAAGGTCTTGGGAGTTGACCACGCGATGAAAGGGGGGATTGGAAGTTGGGCCATGACACTCCCCGGGGGGGTTAAGGTGGGGGCACTCACGGTGGTGAATGCTTGGGGAGATGTTCTTGATCCTGAAACGCGACAAGTTTTGGTCGGAACAAGAACAACGGCCAAGGGTCATGAGTTTGCAGAGAGCACAAAGCTCGTTCTCGAAGCGAAAACCGTCACCCAATACAACACCCAAAACACCACGCTCTCCGTGATCGCCACCAACGCGCTTTTACGAAAAGCGCAAGCCAGTCGAATTGCCACCATGGCACAAGATGGACTTGCTCGAAGTATTTCGCCGGTTCACACTCAGTTTGATGGCGATCTTGTTTTTGTTTTGTCCACGGGAAAACTTCGTGCCGATTTAAACTTGCTTGGGGTGGCCGCTGCTGAAACCGTGTCGCATTCGATTACTCGAGCGGTCAAATCAGCGAAGAGTTTAGGAGGAATCCCCTCGTGGGAGATGCTGCGCAAGTAAATCGCGTTCAAAAAAAAATGGGGGGCTCGATTGGTATCGTGCCACCCCACAAAGGAGGGATGAGAATCAAGGATGCGATTCAATTCATCTCCCCCCCTTCGGCTCCTTGTGAAGAATCTGTGCACTGTTTGTGAACGGGCTGTGCAGAGGTTGTTGAAACCCGGTTTATTAAAGGTGGAGTAATGCAGGAAGTCCGTGTGGCTATTGACGTTTCGCATCTCGGAAAAGACCACCGTGGGATGGGATTTTTTCTTAGAAATTTTTTTTCTCACCTTTCCGAGTGGATGGATCCAAGTTTTCAAATTTTAGGAGTTTCTAACAAAAAAATCTCCAATGAAAACCTCCCTTTCAAAATCGTTTCTCCAAAAGAACTGGACCCGTCTTGGCTTGTCTGGTTTCCGTTTAATCATCCAACCTTCGAACCTCCAGGTTCATTTGTGGTCACCATTCATGATCTTGCTCCTTTTGTTTTTCCTGTTGGAGAATCGAAACTCAGAAAAAAGTTTCGGTGGGGGGCAAGGCACGCAAAAAAAATTGTGGTCGACTCAGAATTCATTTTTCGCGAAGTTCAGAAATACTTGCGGGTGCCCGCATCTCGAATCGCGTTGATTCCGCCAGGATTTGATGCCTCATGGCCAAAGCAGGAATCCTTCGAGCCGCCCTGGCCTTATCTTCTTGCCGTGGGCCCCGCAGAACCTCGGAAAAATTTCGTTCAACTTCTGTACGCGTTCTACCGACTCAAAATCGAGCGACATATCCATAAACTCGTTATCCTAGGAGAGCTTCCACCTTGGCGAAAAAAAATGGGACCCTTCCTGTTTGAAAAAGAAAACCCCATTTCGGAGGTGGCTCGAAAAATCGGTGTAGGTCATGACGTTATCCTTCCTGGCCCTGTTTCGAGAACAATCCTAGAGCGATGGTATCGCGGAGCTTCACTGGTGGTGGTCCCTTCTCTTTATGAGGGATTTGGATTTCCAGTTTTGGAAGCCTATTCTTGCGGCGCTCCCTTAGCGTGCAGTCGTGCAGCTAGCCTACCTGAAGTGGCTGGCGATGGAGCCTTTTATTTCAACCCGAGGGACCCCAAAGACATGGCGGCTGTCCTCGAACATGCTCTGACAGACGAGGAAGCAGTGGCACAAAAAAAAGAGTATGCCGCACGGCAGCTTTCCCTTTTCTCCCCCGAAAAATGCGTCAAAGGCTATCTTGCGCTTTTCCGCAGCATCGCAAGCGAAAGCTGAAAATCATAATTGTTCACAAAAATTTAACACCATGGTTATCCCCCATTAACAACATCGTGCTACGATGAAAGTGGTAAATACTGTTTGAATCTACTTTTGCATCTACTAAGGATGACGGCTTAAGGATGAGTGAAAACATGGGACCAATCGCCAACAGCCAGGGGGTCTCGGCTGGACAGCCTATTTCGAATCCGACTTCGGGAACGCTTGAGCCAAACAATGCGCAAACAACTCAAGCCAGCTTGCAAAATTCGCCTACTTCCACTCCAACAACGAGTGGCAATTCGTCTCTCACGCCGCTTCCTTCAACAACGAACGTCTTAAGTATCCTTTCTGCAATTCTCGGCGGCATTTCAAACCCTGGCATAGCCACCGCCAGTGGCGCTGGAGCCACCGCCACTACCCAAGGGCTTAACACCTCCGCTAACACGCCTCAAAACTCCAGCAACCCGAATCAGACAATTTACGATCTCCTTGCAAGTTTGATCCAAACCTCGACTGCTTCTGATCAGGCCGTTTACGCCACCCTTGAAAGTTTGATTCAATCTGCTACTACTTCCGACGACGCTGCCATTCAGCTCCTCCAAAAGCTCATCTCGGATGCTACCACGAGCACCTCACCGGTTGACACGCCAGCACCGACGCCGACACCGACACCGGTCATTACGCCGACACCAACACCCGTCATTACCCCGACACCAACGCCTGTCATCACGCCCACACCGACACCGGTCATACCGACGCCGGTCATTACGCCGACACCAACACCCGTCATTACCCCGACACCAACGCCGGTCATTACGCCGACGCCAACACCCGTCACACCACCCGTTGTCATTACCCCGACGCCAGCGCCAACACCCGTCACACCAACGCCGCCCGTCGCCCCGCCTCCGGATACGTCTGTGGGGAATGCCCTGTTGGACCACTACCATCGATTGTTAGCCCTGGTTCAGTCTCTTCCGGACGGTGTGTACACAATTGGGCGCTACAGGTACTCGGTCGATGAGCGAGCGAACATCAAAAACATGCAAATGTGGGAGATAAACCCTGACGGTTCGGTAGCGTCTGGCTCAACGCTCATTGATTGGAATCGCTCTACTCAGGCCATAACCGCGTCATACACGAGTAATCCTGCTGACGGTTCAAAGGATATCTTGTTTGGCTATACTCCGCTCGATCCGTCTACAGGCAAAGCGGTTCGCTTTTACCTCCAGGGTTATTATACTCCGCCGTTTGTTCTCGGGTTGACTTCAGTCATCAAAGATCCTGTCCACGCCGATATCTCTGCTGACGGCACGATGACACCAGCCCCGGCGAAGACTGACTGGTTGAGCTGGTTGGTCGATCTTGGGTTCAAATTTGATCTCAATTTGCCCCAATAGCAATATTGTTCACAAAAATTTAACACCTCGGTTATCCCCTCTTAACATTTATTTGTTACTATAAAGGTGCTAGATTCTCTTAAAATTAGCTAAAGCAAGGGTGAAAATAATGAGTGGCACCGGACCAATAAATGCCCCGGGGGTAAATAGCCAAGTCCAGAAAGGTCAAGCTCCGGCACAGCAGGCAATCATAAGCCCGTATACCGGACCTACCCCCAAACCTGGCACCACCCAGCCAATTTCAACCAACACGACTCCAGCCAATCAACCCAATTCGCCAACGGATCTTTACTCCTCGCTTCTGTCTTCTTTTGACCCTGAATCTAATTCTGTGATGAATCTCTTCCAAGGGGTACTCGGCGATAACAGCACCACCTCGACCAATACTGCCAATACCCCTAATTCCGGCCTTGACCTCACCAGTTGGTTAACAACCCTTGATCCCAGCTTGGGTAGTTTGATGAAGAGCCTTGGCTTGACCACCTCGACCAACAGCTTTGACTTCAGCAGTTTCTTCGGTTCCAATTTCGGTACCTCGGGTGCCACCAACACTTCTTCGCTGCCTCTGCCGCTTAATCCAGACCCTCAAGTCGATCCAAGAATCAACTATGCACTCGATTTGTTGGGTAAAGCCCCAGGAAAATACACCAGTGGAAACAACACCATTCAGATCGCAGATACCAACGGCATTTCGACAGCTACCGTATCAGACACGACGAGCGGCAAGACTACCGCCACCTACAGTTGGGACGGGAAAAGCACGTTGCAGATTCAAGATGAAAGTGGCAATGTGGATGTAACCTTCGGGCCGGATGCTATCGGGGTTTTTAACAAATCCACGAACTCTGGATATTTCTTAATCCCAAATGGCAAGGGCTATACTCAACAATCTTCCGCGCCATCGAACCCAACCAACTCCAATCCGACTAACCCAGTCAATCCGGTAAATCCAAACCCGGTGCCGGTTCAACCAACACCGGTAACACCAACACCGCCGGTCGTCGTGACGCCACCTGTGGTTACGCAACCGCCAGTGATTAATCCGCCTCCAACGCCGACGCCCGCAAACAACCCCACCTTTCCCTTGTCATCAGGCACAGGGAATGATTCTGAAGCACAATACGTTCTCACCACACTTCGAACCGCCAACGGTTATCTGACGCTCCCAGAAGGAAGTGAACAGATCGGGACTGATAATGTTTATAAGAGTACAAATCCAACAACCGGTGTTGAAACCGTTACCATTTCTCCAGCTGCGTCTACGGCGGAAGCCAATTGGAGTGAGCAGATCACGTACAATCCAAACACAAAAAACCTTGTCTTCACAAAGATTGACGGGGCATCGGGAGGATCTCCCACCACGAGCACCTTGGACTGCACAGCCCAAAATGATGGATCGATTCTTGCTAAAATAACATCATCGAACGCTTCTGAACAAGATTATTTGATTAAGGATGGAACTTCTACACTCATCAGTTCCACCCCGCCACCTGTTAGTTCTGGCCCAACCATTCCAAGCCCAATTGCGATGCCCCCGAGTGTAAGCCCAGAGGCAAGCGATGAGATCAACACGTATAATCGAGCCATTGCGGCTTTCAACCATCCTATCGGAGAATCGCAATCACCTGATGGAAAATTTGATTTTAATGTCACATTGCAATCTGATGGATCATTAGAAGCTGTGGTAAGCGCAGTTCGAGATCCGAACGAGCCTCCCATGATGGCAGCACCCGGTGGATTCGTCGCAAACGGAATCGAACGTTTCACGCTGAAGCCCGACGGAACCATCGTCGAGCAAACCACCCGCTACGGAGGAGCCTATGCGCCCACCACAACGAGAACTTTCACCCGAGACGACGAAAAACACACCTTAACGGATCACATGGTCATTGGCTTTGGAAATCAAACCCAGTCAGAAAGCACGGTTATCGTCGACTTTCTTAATGGGTCAAGCCAGACAGTTGGGGAGGTAACGTCTTCCCCTGATGTTAACCCGGTTCCCCCTGGTATTACTCCCATACCACCGGTACGTCGCTTCCCCATGATGACGATATCCCCTGATGGCACAACGATGATTGGAACAATGCCAGGTCTCATCCTTGGAGCACCGACTCCTGGCTTCCCTAATCAAATCCCAGAATCAACACAAGGAACGCAATCCACCATCTGAGAGGACAAAACAAGCATGACATCCATTCAGAACGCTCAGGCCCCAGGAACAGTTCCGCTGAATCCCTCAATACAGAATCAGCAGGTTGCTCCTACCCCCAAACCTGGCACCACCCAGCCAATTTCAACCAACACGACTCCAGCCAATCAACCCAATTCGCCAACGGATCTTTACTCCTCGCTTCTGTCTTCTTTTGACCCTGAATCTAATTCTGTGATGAATCTCTTCCAAGGGGTACTCGGCGATAACAGCACCACCTCGACCAATACTGCCAATACCCCTAATTCCGGCCTTGACCTCACCAGTTGGTTAACAACCCTTGATCCCAGCTTGGGTAGTTTGATGAAGAGCCTTGGCTTGACCACCTCGACCAACAGCTTTGACTTCAGCAGTTTCTTCGGTTCCAATTTCGGTACCTCGGGTGCCACCAACACTTCTTCGCTGCCTCTGCCGCTTAATCCAGACCCTCAAGTCGATCCAAGAATCAACTATGCACTCGATTTGTTGGGTAAAGCCCCAGGAAAATACACCAGTGGAAACAACACCATTCAGATCGCAGATACCAACGGCATTTCGACAGCTACCGTATCAGACACGACGAGCGGCAAGACTACCGCCACCTACAGTTGGGACGGGAAAAGCACGTTGCAGATTCAAGATGAAAGTGGCAATGTGGATGTAACCTTCGGGCCGGATGCTATCGGGGTTTTTAACAAATCCACGAACTCTGGATATTTCTTAATCCCAAATGGCAAGGGCTATACTCAACAATCTTCCGCGCCATCGAACCCAACCAACTCCAATCCGACTAACCCAGTCAATCCGGT
>JABDET010000069.1:0-1969 GCA_013286945.1 Candidatus Melainabacteria bacterium | reverse complement strand
TATTTCTTAATCCCAAATGGCAAGGGCTATACTCAACAATCTTCCGCGCCATCGAACCCAACCAACTCCAATCCGACTAACCCAGTCAATCCGGTGAATCCAAATCCGATCAATCCAAACCCGACTGACCCAGTCAATCCGAATCCGATTGGTCCAACGAATTCCCTGTCAGCTCAGTTTCCCCCAATCACCACCGTTGGAGCCGATGCCCAATCACAGCAATATATTGGAATGTATAATGAAGCGGTAGGATACCTCAAGTTTCCTCCCGGGCAGTCTACGGATCAGAATGGCAATGCTGTAAACGTTGCTCTTAACCCGGACGGGTCTGAAGACATTACGGTGAGGAGTCCAATTGATCCGAATCAACAAGCCATTCCCTCGGCAGCTCAAGCCCCTTCTTCCGGACGAACATTTCCTCCCGGCGTGAGTCGCTACAACTTCAAACCTGATGGAACACTGACGGTGTCAAGGGAGATCTATAGCGGAGCCTATATGCCACCCACCACAACTTCTTTCAGCCGCGAGGACTCCGGACATACCTTGACTGTCATGACCATGATAAACTACGGCGAGAATGCCCAAGCCAAGGTCGTGCATATCAATCTCGACAATGGACAGTCAACAAGCAGTGCTGGACCAACCATTCCTCCCGGCACCGTAACGATCCAGCCATTCCCACTTCCAACCACGACCACGCCAACAACGCCAATCACTCCGCCAGTTGTCACGCCAACAACACCGGTCATCACTCCACCTACCGCTACAACCAACTCAACCGATCCCTCACCGGGTTGGGTCATTGACCGCTCGAACCCTCAAGCCACCGAAGATGCCTACAACAAGATCGTGCAGTACCTTCAAGCCACCCCTGGGGGGGCGATCGTAAACAACAGTCTTGGTGTTCTCCTGGATTCTAATGGAAACAAAACTTTGTTGACCCCAAGCCACAGGCAATTCATCCTTTGGAGTGGCAGCAACGGTGGAGACGGTCCCATCGTTACGGTTAACGACCCGAGCCACGGGGAAAGCTTCCACCTCCAGAAATTAAACAATGGAAGTTTCAAAATCTCTCAATACAACATGGGAATGAACGGAGGTTCTTCTTCTTACGTTGGAACAACGACCCTGAACGCGGATGGTTCGGTAAGCTAGAAGAGAGCTACGGCAAGAGTTCTAGAAACTTTGCACGAAGTTTACTGACCCCAAGACCTGGAAAATCGGGAATCGTGCGACAGCCATCCTGAAGTCCGATCCCCCCTTCTTCCACAAGATCATCTCGAAGCAAAATGTCGGCATCCAAATCATAGTATTTCACCACAGCTCGAGAAGCCGCAAAATGAGCTGCAGCGCCAACCGCTAAACGGGATTCCCCGATCATCCCTCCGATCATGCAAGAAAGACCCGCCTTTTCGACCATCTCGGCGATTCGGAGCGCGGGGTAAATGCCCCCTGATTTCATCAACTTGATGTTAATGATATCACAAGCTTCCAGCTCAATGGCTTTTAACGCGTCCTCGGGAGAATGGACACTTTCATCAGCCGCAATCGGGATTGGGGAATGCTTTTTCAGAAACGCAAGCCCTTTCAGATCGTGGGCCTTGATCGGTTGTTCTGCTAATTCAATGTCATAGGGCTGAATTTTTTCAAGAACAGAAAGACTTTCTTTTACCCCCCAACCTTGATTCGAATCAACTCGAAGGATAACGGAAGGCCCGATTTTTTCTCGGATGGCTTTCACCCTTTCGACGTCTTCTTTTTCTCCGGTACCCAGCTTGATTTTCAAATGGCGAAAGCCTTGCTTGATTAGGGATTCAGCTTTCTTCGCTTGTTCAGTCGGAGGTTTGATGCTGATCGTGTGATCCGTTTTAAGAGCCTTGGGCTCCCCTCCAAGAATTGTCACCACTGGTTTTCCTTTCGATTTCCCGATTAAATCATAACAGGCCAAATCAACGGCTGCTTTCGCCGA
>JABDET010000068.1:932-9550 GCA_013286945.1 Candidatus Melainabacteria bacterium | reverse complement strand
GAGACCATCCAGCTTTAATTCGCAAACATAAGGGATTGGCGAATTGAGGGGAAGGTCTAAAAAACGACAGATCTTTTTTTCGAACTCTTCGAATTCTTCCTGAGAAAAAACATTGTCCAGGCTAAACAACGCGACTCGATGACGAACCGCCTGAAATGCTTCAAGTGATTTCCCCCCCACGCGCTGTGTTGGGGAATCGGGAGTGATAAGCTCTGGGTGTTCCTCTTCCAGCTTTTTTAAGGTTTTGTAAAGACCGTCATACTCAGCATCAGAAATCTTGGGGCTATCCATGACATAATAAAGGTAGTCGTGCTCGCGAATTTCTTCCCGAAGTTTCTCAATCTTTTTCTTCACTACTTCTAAGGGTATCGCCATGGCTATATATGGGAAGCCACCAAACCGATAAGCCATGCGGCTGGAGTAAAGAGAATCTGAGCAAACATCGTTCCAAACACTGATCC
This sequence comes from Candidatus Melainabacteria bacterium, assembly GCA_013286945.1. Lineage (GTDB taxonomy): Bacteria > Vulcanimicrobiota > JABDET01 > JABDET01 > JABDET01 > JABDET01. Next base: position 9,089 of record JABDET010000068.1, on the reverse strand, counting down.
AAGGGTGAGAAAGATCACGACAGCCTTCACTTGCTCTTCGGTTTTGATCCCGTGTAAAGCCTGATCGGTGATGAGCGCGGCTTTAGGGTCCACGAAAACCGTGAGAAGAATGGTAGAAACTCCGGTAATTATTCCGGAAAGCGAGACTGAGGTGATGGCTACCTTGCTGTTGAGCGCTCCAGCATAAACTGCAGACATCCATCCGACAGTCCAAAAGGCCTGAACAAAAACATTCAGAAAAATGAAATCGTTTGGAATCGTGGATAGACTTTTCAATGTAACCCCCATCCAACCGGGACGACGAAAAATCTCCGGGTGAAAGACCCAAGAAGAAAGACCCAGGACCAAATACACTCCAAGCGCAAAGACAATCCCTTCGACTGCAGCAAGAACCGGTCCGTGATGACCAAGAAGACCCTTGCTTTCCGCCCACATGAATGCAGACGGTACGGTAACCATTGAAACAACAAAAAGTGTTCCTAGAAACTGGGATCTTCGAGGATTAAGAAGCCCCAAGAACATCCTTGGCAAAGAGTTGGTCCGCTCAAAAGCTTTAATGCCCCGGTTGAAGATCTCCACGAAAGTCGGAATAAGAAGCGTTGCTAGCAAGCACCCCACGGTTGCTGAACCCAAGATCAGACGGAATTGGGTTTCTAGAAGTGGCGTGTTGTTGGTCGTTCGTGCCATGTCTGCCAGCTTTCCAATCAAGGGAACCATGAGGAGGTTCGCCATTCGGCTGACGAGGATGAAGGTGTTAAACAAGGTCAGCGCCGTGGCGATTCGCTTGGTGTAAACCCCGGCTAGACGGGCGGCTCCGGTTGAGACCATGAGAAGGTTGATGACAGCAAAGAGAAAACAGCAAAAGGGAACGCGCCAATCCATGTGTTTTCATTCGAAAAAGTGACAGTTAACCCCTTTTAAGGTCCGGTGGCATCCGCAAACGCACATTTTAGATTTCTCGAAAGATCTAAAATGTGCGGGCCTTGAAGATAAGGATCCCCCTCGAAATTCAGAGAATAACCAGTCATTCCTGAATCGCTAAACCTGCCTGGGACTCACGAGATCCAAAACGTTATGACATGGGCGGGCCTGGATTTCAACCGTCCATCACACGGGCGTGATTTTCACAAAGTTTACAAGCTGTTAACATCCCGGATAAAACCAGTTAACGAATTAGCTTTATAATAGAAACAAGAGATTGACCAGGAGGTGCAGTTCATGATCTACAAGGGCATGGAAGAAGCCACTCAAGGAATGATCGCCATGCGAGCCATGCAAGACGTTGTTACCAACAATCTTGCCAATGCCGACACCACCGGATATCAAGAAGATGCTTTGGTGGTTTCTGATTTTGACGAAGCCTATACCGCGGCTTTGGATGGCCAGGGGGTCCCCGCAGGTTACACCCCAGTTGGCGGTGGAGTCACCGGCGATGTGAGGCTTCTCTTCAAAAGCGTGACCAAGTTTTCTCAGGGACGACTCAAACAATCAAGCCAGCCCTTCGATTTAGCTCTTGAAGGCAAAGGATTCTTCACCGTCCAAGCTCGTGACGGTGTTCACTACACCCGAAATGGAAGCTTCAGCGTTGATCCGAAAGGCTACTTGATCACCCGAGATGGTGGCTATGTCCTCGGCCAGCAAGGGCGCATTCAAGTTAAAGGAAACGACTTCAAAGTAAAGCCTGATGGAACAATTCTTGTCGACAACAAAGCGGTTGACCAGCTCAAGCTCACTTGGGTCGATGGAAAAGATCTAGCAAAAATCGGCACCTCCGATTTTAAAGCCATCAACCCAATGTCATGGCATGCCACAGATCGGCCCAAGGTCATGCAAGGGTATCTCGAAATGTCAAACGCAAACCCCATTAAAGAAATGGTTAAAATGCTCACGATCATGCGGGCATTCGAAGCTGGCCAAAAGCTTCTTCAAACCGAAGACCAAATGGCCCAAAAAGCCGACCAAATCGGTCAACCTGCGAAATAACATAAGGAGGATAGATTCATGTTTCGATCACTCTACACGGCAGCAAGTGGTATGTACGCTCAGCAGATGAACATGGATGAAATCACTGAAAACCTTGCCAATGCCAATACAACCGGATACAAGAGGGGTCGCGTTGATTTTGAAGACCTCGTTTATTCCGCCATGGCTGAACCAGGCGCCTTAGGGTCCTATGGTCCAGAGGTTCCTGTCGCGAGCCAGGTTGGAGCCGGTGTTCGAGCTGCCGGAGTTGAGAAGGTCTTTTCTCCCGGAGAACTCCTGCACACAGGCAACCCGCTTGATCTTGCTATCCACGGGAATGGGTTTTTCCAAGTGAAGCTTGAGGATGGAACCACTGGATACACTCGAGACGGTGTGGTCCACATCAACAAAGAGGGTGAGCTCACAATTTCCGGGCATTCCATCGCTGGAATCAAGATTCCTGAGAAGGCCACTGGCCTCGAAGTTCAAGAAGATGGAACCATAAAGGCCTTCGTAAAAGACCCCAAAGAAAAGGAAACCTTAGGTCAAATAAAGCTCGTACGCTTCTTGAACCCCGCCGGACTTCGATTGCAAGGAAGTGTGTTTTTGGAAACCCCAATTTCGGGAAAGGTGCTTGAGGGAAAAGCAGGGGAACCTGGGTTTGGACTCGTTAAATCAGGTTACCTCGAAAAAGCAAACGTTAACCTTGTGGAAGAAATGATGAATATCGTGATGGCGCAGCGAGCCTATGAGTTCAATGCCAAAGCGGTTACCGCATCGGACGAAATGATGCGGCTCACCACTCAGCTGCAACCCAAATAAGGACGGTTGAATGAAAGATGCCAAAGCAAACGCCTAAGGTTCCAGAGGTCGGAGGTGCCAATCCACTTGCCGCATCGTTGAACAACCCTGGGATCGCCGGAAGTCAGTTCCCCCATCTAAGAACCGATGGCTTTGATGGAACAGCAAAACACAGCAATGCGGAGGAGCTTATGGGTGATATCCAACGGCTTAAGGAATTTGGGCGAAAAGAATATGGTCTTGGGATCTAATGATCGGACCTCAAGGAGAAGACAATGAATTCGATCCCGCTAAAAAATAATCTCCTTCCTGCTTCGGAATCACATCCGAATCCGAAACAGAATGATGCAGAATTGCAGGAAGCCTGCCAGCAATTTGAATCTCTCCTGATTCAACAACTGATTTCTTCCATGAGACAAACCGCTATCAAGTCCGACTTGGTGGGACACAGCAATGAAGACGACATGTATAATTCCATGCTTGACCAAGAAATGGCAAAAACCATGGCCCATCAAGGCGGGTTTGGCCTGGCCAATCTCTTGTTTGAGCAGCTTCATGGCAAATCCGCAAGCAAAGGATGATACGGGTGGCGCTTTCAGACGAAGCTCTTGCCTTTAAGGACGACCGAGACATCCTCGTTGAAAAATACATGTGGCTTGTGCGGCAAATTGCCGCAAAGCTCATGAAACACTTGGGTCACGCCGATTTCAATGATCTGGTCGGGGATGGGGTCTTCGGACTCTTGAAAGCCATCGACCAATTTGACACCTCGCGTGGCGTCAAATTCGAAACGTATGCGACTCCGGTCATCCGTGGGACTATCCTGAATGGACTTCGAGCCATGGACTGGGTCCCTGAGCGAAAGCGTACGAAAACCCGAGAATTGCAACGAGCGATGGAGCGATTTCAAGCCATTCATGGACGGGAAGGGACCGACGAAGAGCTGGCCAAAGAACTTCAGGTTTCTGCCAAGGAAGTCTACGAGCTTGTGGCTGATCTTGGAACCACCTACATCCTTTCTTTGGATCAACCGATCTCATCGGGCTCAGAAGATGAACGAGCTGTCATCGACACGATTGAAGACAAAAAGACACGAGAACCGGCCAAAGAATTTCAATTCGAGGAAGAACGAACTCTGCTTAAAAAAGCCATTGATGATCTCCCCGAGCGAGAGAGCATCTTGGTTAAATTGCATTACTTTGAAGGAAAAAGTTTTGAAGAAATCGCCGTGGAACTTAAGGTGTCAAAACAACGCATTTCCCAAGTTCATGCCAAAGCCATCAAGAAACTCCGCGATACTTTGCGCGTTGGCACGGAACAAGCCGTCGGCACCCTCCTCGAGGGCGCCTTCATGTTTTAAAAAGTATCTCCTCCGCACACACTTCCCAGAAATTCATCTGCAATTGACTTTACCTTTGTCGGCGGTACCTGAATTGGAGCGGTAGCGAACAATTCATCCCGCTCACCTTAAACAAAATGTCTTTGCCAAGCCTATGAATGAAAGCGGGGCGACTTCGGCTACAGTGCAGGGAGGGCGTCGTTGATTCCAGAAGAATAGGTTAAGTCTTAGCATCAGCATTGGGCTTAACCATCATGTCAAAACAAGCAGCCATTTTAATCATTGGGAACGAAATTCTTTCGGGGAAAACCGTTGACACCAATTCAGCTTATCTCAGCAAAGAGTTGCGGCATTTGGGGGTAGAAGTCAGAGAGATTCGCGTAATCCCCGACGAAGTGGACCAAATTGCGCTTGTCACAAGAGACTTTTCCGATCGATTCGACTATGTGTTTACTTCGGGGGGAGTTGGACCAACCCATGATGATGTCACCATGGAAGGCATTGCTCGTGCTTTTGACACGAAGGTGATTCGCCACCCTGCTTTAGTGGAAATCCTGCGTTCGTGGTACAAAAACGACCTCAATGAAGCCAGACTTAAGATGGCTCAAGTCCCGGACGGAAGCGTGTTTCAGGGGCTCGACAAGCTAAGTTTTCCGTTGGTGGTGGTTAAAAACGTTTACATTTTCCCTGGAATTCCGGAAATCTTGCGAGAAAAATTTGAAGCCGTTAAGAGCAGTTTCAAAGACAGTCCTTATTTCCTAAAAACCGTCTATGTCAAGACTCCGGAAGGAATTCTGGCCAATCATTTGAACGACCTCATTCGGCAATATCCAGAACTCTTGGTTGGATCCTATCCCGAAATGAATAATCCACTGTATCATGTGAAGGTGACCGTAGAATCAAAAGACAGTCGATATCTGGAAGAAGCATTTCAAGCGTTCATGAAGACGCTTCCGGAAGACGCCGTGGTGAAAGTCGAGTCTTCACCAGCAGAGTCCTTCTAGGGGAGCCCACTTGCCTATTGCCGCGTTAACGCCTCGACAATCCCGTATGGTTTTACTGAGTGTCATGCTCGGTTTGTTCCTTGGGGCGATGGAGGCCACCGTTGTGGCTACCGCTTTGCCCACCATCGTGTCCAATCTGTCAGGCCTACAATTTTACAGTTGGCCGATGTCGATTTACATTTTGGCTTCCGCGGTCACGGGCCCCCTGTTTGGAAAGATGTCGGATCTTTACGGGAGAAAAAGACTCTATCTGATTAGCCTCGCCGTTTTCTTGATTGGATCGGTTCTTTCCGGGCTATCGCAAACCATGGTTCAGCTGATTTGGTTTCGAGCTTTGCAAGGCCTCGGCGCTGGCGGAGTCATGCCCCTTAGCATCATCATTGCCGGCGATATGTTTCCCCATGAAAAGCGAGCAAAGATTCAGCCGGTTTTCACCGCCATTTGGGGAGTGGCGGCTGCGATTGGCCCCCCCGCTAGGTGCTTGGCTCACCTTGCATTCATGGCGCCTCGTCTTCCTTGTCAATGTTCCCTTTGGGATTCTTTCCGCCGTGCTGCTTGGCTACTTCCTGGTTGAGCTCCCACACGAAAACAAGACAGCCAAAATTGATTATGTGGGCGGAATACTTCTGGCTCAGGAATTCTCGCACTCGAACTCTCCCTTCCCCAAGAAGGGGGATCTTTTCTGTGGACATGGCACTTTGCACTTTTCGTTACAAGCTTGATTCTCATCGCACTTTTTATCGCGGTAGAAAGAAAAGTAACCGAACCGATCTTGCCTTTGTCTTTAATGGGATATCGAATTTTTTCTTCGGCGTCGCTTTGCCAGTTTTTTACGGGTATGGCTTTGTTTGGTTCGCTTTCCTTTATCCCCTTGTATGTCGAGGCGGTCATGGGGCTCGGGATTCGCGGAACTGGAAGCACGCTCACCTTGTTCTTGCTTGTGTGGGTTTTCTTCTCGTTTCTTTCTTCTCGTCTCATGCTAAGAATCGGGTATCGATTTCTTGTTGTCTCTGGGAGCGTGCTTTTGGTTCTGGGATTTCTTCGACTGACGAGTTTGATGGGCAGCGCAACACCGGGCAAACTTGATTTGGCTGTGGTTCTCCTGGGTGCGGGAATGGGCTGGATTATGGCCCCCCTGATCGTGGCCGTCCAAAGCAGTCTTCCAAGGCAACATCTGGGTATTGCCACTTCAAGCCAAGTCTTGTTCCGCACCGCAGGGGCTTCCATTGGGGTGAGTTTGATGGGATCCGTGATGGTGAACCGCATCCAAGCATCGCTGGTTCAAGCATTGCCAGCGATTGGTGATCTCGCGCTTCGTCAGAAAGTGGTTGAAGCTTTTAAGAATCCCGGACAACTGATCGATCCCGTATTGCGCTCGAATGTGCCAGAGAACGTTTTGGCCGCCACGAAACGAACCATGGACTTCTCGTTGCACGGCGTTTTTATCATCGCACTTGTCGGAGCCGTATTTGCCTTGATGGCAGGATTTCTCGTCCCTAGGGGTAAAGCAGAAAAACACTTCTTTAAAGAGAACAGCCAAACGAATCCAACCACTTGAAAACTCAGTGGCTCGTTTTGGGGGAGCGTTTCGAACATGAAACAAGTTCTTATTATTGAAAACGATCTTTTTTTCTCATCGAAAATCACCGCCACCCTTCTTCAACTGGGCTACAAATCACTTGTGGCCCACAAGCCAGCGGAAGTCCGAACCCTTTTAAAGCAAGGAAACGTGGCGCTTGTGATTCTCGATTTATTGATCGATGGGCTTGACACGATCACGTTGGTGGAAGAGCTTAAGAGCAATCCGTCATTAGCTGACATCCCCGTCATTGCTTTTGCTGAACACACCGAGACGGAACTGCTTCACAAAGCCCGTGAAGGAGGATGTGAGATCGTGGTAAGCAATCGCGGTATTGTGAAGGATCTCAAGGACCTCGTAGAAGCTAGCCTAGCATAGACAATGCTCATTGGTTTAATTGGCTCCCTCGTCCTCTTGCTTCTTCTTGCCCTTATTTCAATTCGACAAACTTATGCCATTAGAAAACAGCAAGTTCAACTCGGCTTGGTTCTCATGGTGGGAAAGCTGATGAATGAAATCCTTGATTGCCGTGATTCTCCAGAATTGCCGCTTGGTCTTCCCCAGGTCAGCACAAGAATTCGAGAGATTACCGGTGCCAACTTTGTTTTCTTGGGCTCACTCGACAGACTGGGGCACCGCATTTTACCTGTTTCGTGCTCAGAACCGGAAAAAGCCTTGGGAGAGCACGAAAAACGGATTGAACTGTGCTTAAACGAAAACAAAATCGATCCTTTTGTATTGCATGATCCAGCCCTCATTCGAGACACCGGAAGGGGTTCCGGTCTTGTGGTTCCACTGCGAAAAATGGAAAAAGTCGTTGGAATTCTATTTTTGGAATCTCAGAATGGAAGAACCCTTAAAAAAAGCGATCTGCCACTGGCTTATTGCTTAGCTGAATTCGCGTCACTTGGCATGAATATTCTCGGGCTGGTGCAAGAAGGGCTGCAGCAAAAAAACAGCTATAATGTGTTGCAGAAACTGGGAGAGCGGGATCCGAAGGATGTTCTCGAGGATCTCGAAGTGGCTCGTGCAGTTCAAACGCGCATGCTTCCTTCCGAGCTTCCTCAACTTGAAGGGATAATCTTAGCCGCCAAGTTTCTCCCCGCCAACGAAATTGGTGGAGACTTTTACGACGCTTTTCTTCTTCGGGATCAAACTTTGGCGATGAACATCGGGGACGTTTCAGGAAAAAGCATTTCTGCTGCGCTCTTGGTTTCCATGGCAAAATTCATTTTCCGCTTTCCACCTTCCATGTACATCCAACCCTCCAAACTCATGGAACTCGCCAACAAGATGGTTTACGTAAGCTGTGGCGGTATGTTTATTACCGATTGTTTTGCCATCCTTGATCTGGCGAAAAATCAATTGGTCTATGTCAATGCGGGCCATCCTCCCCCGCTTTATTATCGCTCCCAAACCGATGAGGTGACCTTTCTTCCTTCCACCGGCATCGTGCTTGGAGCAGCAGAAGA
>JABDET010000068.1:0-922 GCA_013286945.1 Candidatus Melainabacteria bacterium | reverse complement strand
AAGAGGTGCTGACGCTTTATCCAGGTGACATGATCTTGTTTTATACCGATGGTTTAACCGAGGTGAAAATGGAAGACAGGAAAGTCTTTGGCGAGGAACGTCTTGCTTCGGTCTTTAAGGAAATGAGAGGATTGCCTCCGTCGCAATTGGTGCAGCAACTTCTTGACAGGATTTCAGCGATGTATCAAGAGGGCCCTCGCGATGATTTGGCCTGCCTTCTCCTCAAAGTCGGCTAGAGGAAATCGCACCCTATCCCAGAACTTCGCCTTAGCCATGGGAATTCGCATTCAAAAAGATCGAACGCCTGTTGTCGTCATGACTGAACGCTATCGCATCGAAGCAGAGCTTCATGTGGTGGTTGGGGGCCGTCTCATCGATGAAATTAACAAAGAAAGAAATTTCATACCGTTAACCAATGTCACCATTTACGATTTAGCCAAAGGCAAGGCGATTGAAACCGTTGAATTTCTTGCGATCAACAAAGATTCTGTCCTCTTTTTCGCTCCCATAGGGCCTTCGAACCCTGAGGGCTATGGGTTGTGATTGTTCGATGGTTTGGTCATAGCTGCTTCTTCTTTTACTCAAAAAAGGGGAGCCGAGTGCTCACCGATCCTTATGCGAAAAAAGTTCGCTATCCTTTCCCTCCAACCACGGCTGAAATCGTCATCATGTCTCACGAGCATCAAGACCATAATGCGGTTTGGAGGGTCATGGGCCAACCTTTCATTGTTAAACGAACAAATCCAGGGCCTTGCGAATACGAAATCCCTCTAAAAATCAGCGGCGAAACTTTTATTGTCAAAGGTATTCCCACTTATCATGATGAAATACTAGGAAGAAAATACGGTCCCGCCCACTTCAACGCTTTCCACCTTCCATGCACTACCAAACAGAGTATGTGGATGGGCCACTGGATCCCGTT
>JABDET010000067.1 GCA_013286945.1 Candidatus Melainabacteria bacterium | reverse complement strand
CTTTCCCCGCTCCCCCAACGAAAGTTGCGTGTTCCCAATGCGAGTCAGCAGATCAGCCGAAGGGGTATCTTTCAAGAGGGCGGTCTCATAGAAGGTCAGTGCTTTTTGAAAATGCTCAAGTTGGAAAGCACAGTCTCCCGCGTGAATGTAGCTTTCCACATGATCAGGCTTTCGCTCAAGAACCGTGAGAAACTTGCGGAGTGCCGCCTTGGGGCTCCCAATTTGCTTCAGGAGATAAGCCCAGTGATAATACGGCTCCCACAACGTGTGGTCCGCTTTCGTGGCGGCACGATACTTGGCGATGGCGGCATGTTGCTTCCCCTGTTCCGCTAAGATCGTCCCCGCTCCATCCAACGCTCGCGCATTTTGATTGTCGAGTTTCAGGGATTGCGTCATGATCTTGACCGCCCCCTCAATGTCTCCTGTTTCGTAAAGTGACATGCCATAGTAGAAGAGAAGTTCGGAGCGTTTTTTGGGCGGGAGCGGTTCGAGATTAACCGAGGAAAATAAATTAACGACCTGAGAAAAATGCCCAGCTTCAAAGGCCTCTTTGATCTTCTTTTGACTTTCTTTGCCGGGGTCGGCCGAACTCATGTCTCCAAAACTTCCCCCCAGAGGTGATTCCATCCTCTCGTGGAATCCTCATTATTTATGAAACGATTTTTAATTGGCTTCCTTCTTTTCTTTTTCGCGATCACCGCTTTTGCCGATACCAATCAACTTTACGTCTCAAACAAACTGTTCCCGGGAAAGATTTTTCTTGTAAAGGAGCGCCTTTACGCGGAGGCCTATCCGCTAAGCAAGATGCTTGGCGTGGAACTCACGGGGAATTCAAAGGACCAAGTCATTTTTTCGAAAGAGGGTCAGAGCTTTTTCATCTCGTCCATGAATAAGGGAGACCAACCCTATGCTTTGGTTGAGGACGTCGCCAAGCAATTGGGACTGCTGTTTAAGTATAATTCCGAAACGAAAATTTACGATCTCTTTGCAAGGCCTAAAGTGCTCCCTGGCTACAACAATTCGAGCAATTCAGAATCTCCTAACAAGTATCAAGTCACCACCCAGGTTGAAGAACAGAAGGGGATTGACGAAATGGTGCTCTACGTGACTCTTACAAATCAGGGACCCGCCGTGCCGGGCTTTCAAGTGGTGTGTCAATTCATGGATGAGGATCGTCATCCGATAGAAACCCAAACTCAAGGGGTTGGAACTCTTGGGGCAGGTGCCTCAGCGAAAGTCATCTTCCGACTTCCTTATCCTCATGCAGCAAACACCGGAACTTATCGTGATTATAACAAGAATATTAAATACGACATCAACCTCGTCTATCCAAAATAGCATTGAAACGTTCCTCCTTCTTCTTTCTCCTGGCTCTCTACGGAGCACTTGTTTTTGCGTTCTCACCTTCGGGCATCTCCTCTCCGTCGCTTATCACACGTTATCCCTATTTGCAAAACATGACCTCCCATTCGGTGCTCATTGCTTGGCGCACTCTCAGGCCGGTCGTGGGGGGCGTGGACTTGTCGGCTATCTCTCCGGACACACATTTGCAAAAAGGCCGTTTCTATGAACCAACCGGCATTCGAACCCAAGAGCCAAGAGCTTCAACTCATCACGCGATCCTTCTCTCACACCTACTTCCTGCCACAACTTACCGGTATCAGATTGATGCTGACAGCCAGGCCCTAACAGGCTGGATTAAATTTAAGACCTTCCCTGAAGGAAGCGATGCCTCGTTTTCTTTTGCGGTGGTGGGAGACAGTGGGACTGGAAATTCTTACCAGAAGAAAATTGCACACGAGATGTATTTGGTTCATCCTGATTTTGTGATTCACACCGGGGATGTGATCTACGGTGGGAAAGACGATGCTGATTTTGATTCGAAGTTCTTCTCAATTTATCGCGCAAGCGTCGAGCGAATTCCGTGGTTTTTAAGCCTTGGGAATCATGATGCAGCCCTCGATCACGGAATCCCTTACCTTCGAAATTTTTATCTTCCGCAAAATTCCCCAGGAAAAGGAAGATACTACAGTTTTGATTGTGCACAAGGGCATTTTGTGGCTCTTGATTCCAATGAATCGATGAGTCCGGAGAGTGAGCAATACCGTTGGCTTAAGGAAGATTTGAAACATTCGATGGCGCCATTCAAGGTGATTTTTTTCCATCATCCCTTGTACAGCACCGGATTCCATGGAAGCAGCACACGGTTACGCGAAGTTCTCGAGCCTCTTTTTCGCAGGTATCATGTGACACTTGTTCTGAATGGACATGATCACGACTACGAGCGATCGGTTCCAATTCATGGCATTACTTATGTGGTGACAGGTGGCGGGGGTGGAACCCTCTATCCCGCCATGGAGTCGTCATGGACAGCTCATTCGGAGCTTGATTACAACTTTGTGTATTGTGAGGTCTCCGGTACAAAGGTTCATCTGCGGGCTACCAATGAAGATGGGAAAATTTTCGATGAAGCGGATGTGCCCGTGAACTCAGGAATCTAGCTCTAGTTCCAGGTCTACGGTGCCAACGGGTCCCCCTGCTCTCTTCATGTGACGATGAAAGGTTTCAAGAGTCGACGTGCTGCAGGACTCCATCGCTTCTCCCACAGGGCCAGGAATGGCTGAACCACTAGTTCGGAGAGCTGCCGCTGCAGTCACTGCAAAAGCCCCATACATAAGGTTAATGGACTCAAACCAATTGGCATTGCCGGGCAATTCATCCGAATTCGGATGATCAAATGGTAAGCCTCGCTGTGTCTTAATCCACGCCGCATGAAGAGAAGGATCTCCTTCTTTCGTTTCTCCCAATTGCGCTCCAATCAAGTCAAAGACTTCTGTGTTAAAGGTAAAGACATTTTCCTCGTTAGATGCACTCCACTGAAGGGTACCGCGAAGATTATTTGCGTTGAGATTACACCTGTTCATCCCGTTAACCAATCCACTGAATGCCTTGTTTATCATGAAACACCTCGGATTTTGAGCTCTGAAAACGACATACTAACATTCTTTAAGGAAAAAGTCAATCACTCGCAGCAAAAACTAAACAAGATTGACTTTTATCTAGCCCTATGGTAAGCTTTTTTAGCAATGAAAAAGCGTGTGGTGGTAGCGATGAGTGGCGGTGTTGACTCCTCTGTGGCTGCCTCTTTGCTTGTGGATGAGGGCTATGAAGTCATTGGCCTCACGATGCAGACTTGGCCAAGCGAGTCCGCTCGTTCTTCCAAAGAGAAGCAACGAGGGTGCTGTGGAATGGACGCGGCTTTGGACGCCTTCTCTGTGGCTAACTTGCTCGGCATTCCACACTATGTCTTGGATTTTCAGGAAGTCTTCCGGAAAAATGTCATCACGAACTTTACGCAAGAATACTTGAAAGGGAGAACCCCCAACCCTTGTGTTCGTTGCAACGAATTTGTGAAGTTCAACGCTTTACTTGAAAAGGCGATCGCACTTGGAGCCGATTTCTTGGCTACAGGACATTATGCCGCGACTTCTTACTGTAACGAAACCAAACGATACACCCTCTCGAAAGGGAAAGATGAGAAAAAAGATCAATCGTATGTTCTTTATCCTCTTAAGCAAGAAGAACTTGCCAAGACGCTGTTTCCTTTAGGCCATTGGACCAAAGAAGAGGTCCGAGCTTATGCCAAGGAACGTGGATTGCCAACGGCCGAGAAAAAAGAAAGCTATGACATCTGCTTTGTTCCCGATGGAAATTACGCTGAGTTTGTCAAAAACCAAGCCGGCGAAGAAATTCGTCCAGGACAAATCGTGAACATGGATGGGAAGACCGTTGGCGATCACAAAGGCTTGGTGCACTACACCATTGGCCAACGTCGTGGACTTGGCATTGCTTCTAATTTGCCGCAATATGTGCTTGCGATAGAACCTGCCACGAACACATTGGTTGTTGGCGAGGAAGAACAACTGTACAGTAAGGAACTGCTTGCCCAAGAAATCAACTGGGTTAGCATTCCCCCACCCTTGAATCCGATTGAAGCCACAGCGAAAATTCGATACCACGCCCTTGAAGCTCGAGCTGCAATCACGCCAGCAGCCGAAGGTCGAGTGGAAGTTCGCTTCTTAGAGCCGCAGAAAGCCATCACGCCGGGTCAGTCGGTGGTCTTCTACGAGGGCAGTCTGGTTCTTGGTGGCGGAATAATCGCTTAAGAGACTTGGACAGGTTCTTTGGCCAGATGCAAGTTCGGGATAAGCTCATGCAGCGCAAGGGAGCTCCACGTTAAAAGACCCGGGGTAAACTGAATCTCTTCTTCGGTGCGGAGATCTTCTTCGATGAGAAGGCGCATCTCTTGCTCAAGCCCATACTGTATGTCGAGAGCAATGCTCAACATCCCTTCGAGATCTCCGTCCTTTACCGCCAAGAGATCACCGAGATCCTCGGAAAACCGAATCGTTTCCTGACAGAGGTTCGCCATCACTTTGGAAAGGTTGTTGGCCACCACTCCATTAATGCCCACTTTCCCAAGAAGTGCTCGTGTTCGGGTTTCCCAATCTTCTGCTTCGGCTTCCACGTCGATTTTTTCCATTTCCAGGTTAGCCCCATCGTTTCCATTTCTCCCTTCATATCGCCGATCAAGGTTTAGAATAAGGCTTTCAAGGGGGAGCGTAACCCTTCGGATGGATGCAAGAAGTGCTTCAGCGGATTCGCGCACGTAAAGAAGGCCCTTGGCGATCGCCTCTTTATTTTCCGCATTGGTGTCTAGCAGTATTTCAACGTACTGCGCAAAGTTCAGCGACTGACTCTGGATTTCGGCAAAACAAAAGGAAGGTTTCAAGAGTACAAAATCACTCACGCCGGAGGATCGCATTTTGCTTAGAAGTGCCACGCTAAGCTCTGGCGCCGATGGCTGTTTGACCTTTTCCTGGCATCCGGTTTTTTCGGTCATGCGTCTCCTAGAGCTTCGTCTTCACAAGTTTTAACACTTCGGCTCGAATGTTTTCCGAATGATTGTTCGAAGCAAGCTTGTTAAGAGAATCCGCCAGCTCATCTTGTTCCAGCTCATGAGAAAGCCAGCTCTGAAAATCGCCGCGAACCAGATGATACCGTATGGAATTGACATCCACATCTTCCAACACTTTAACAAATTCCTTTAAGTCGGAAGCACGCACCCCTAAAAAATGATTGTCAGACCAGAAGTAAAAAGCTTTTTCCGGAGGGAGAACGCGATTCGCCTTTTCCCCTCTTTTGTCGGGAGACAACGATTTGGACGACTCTTTTTTGACCTCAGACTTTCTTGGCATGACTGCACCACCTCTCACGATTTCGTACTCGCGACGCGTCTCGCTACTTTCAGCCGATCTTAACGCCACGATACGATCTTCATAATGTCTGACCAGGGCAAGTGCAGATTCTTGATCTTCGGCTTCGGCGGCGATGTGAAGTACAGGTTCCGCAGGATCAGGCATTATTAAAATCCAACGCTGGGGACTGAAGAAGAGCTTAACCCCTTCCAGGAGCTCCATTCGTTCGTTTTTGGTTTCTTCGATGATTTTCCGCATGATCCTCCCCTTGTCCGCCCACGAACATTCCACACTCCGATTGGCCATGTGAAACGGGGGGAGCCCATCCACCACTTTGGAAATCGGTTCTTTTGTTTTGGCGCGAATCTCAAGAAGTTTTGCAAAACTGTACATGGCATCAAAGCTTTGGAGAAATTTAGGGAAGATAAAGCCCCCTTCACCATCGCCTGCGAGAATCACTTTCTTGTCCAACGACGCTTCAATCATTAAGCTTCGGGGATCGCTTTTTGTTCGCTTGACTTTCCCCCCATGCATCTCTGCAATGGTTTCAACCGTGTGAGGAGCCATGACAGGAACCACCACCGTTCCTTCCCCATGATATTTCATCATCAACGTCAGGAAAAGATTAAGAAGAGCATACCCTGAAATGATCCGACCACGCTCATCAATCAAAACCAAACGTTCTCCATCCACGTCGACCCAGAGCCCCACGTCAGCATCGAGTGTGACAACGATGTTGGCAAGTTCCGTAAGGGACTTGGAAAGAATTCCTCCGGTTGCACGTCCACGAATGGAGTCGGTGTACGCATTAAGAGAAACCGTGTTGGCTCCAAGTTTTCCAAGAAGATGGGGTAAAACCAAGGACGCATTTCCGAAGCTGTAGTCAATGACTACCTTTAGATTGGCTTTCTTGATGGCAGCCGCATCAATGTTCGAGTGAAACCCTTCAAGGTATTGGTCAATGGCACGCGATGGAAATTCAATGTCTCCCACTTCTTCCATACCGGTTCGACGAAAGTCTTCTCTGAAAAAGACATTTTCAATCTTCCGCTCAAAACCTCGATCAATATTAATCCCTTCGGCATCAAAGAATTCAACCAGAAATGCGCGCGGATCACGTGGAGAGAGCCTCACATGAACTCCCCCTTTAGCATTGGCCATTTTGATGCTGAAGCGGCTAACCGGCGTTGGCATGAATCGATAATCAAGTGCGTTAACCCCTACGCTGATCAGCCCGCAAATGATGGAGCGATTGATCATACGGCTGGCTGGATGCGAATCGCGGCTTGTGATCACCGAGCATCCTTTTTCAAGAGACGCCCCATAAGCTGCACCCAATTTCATTGCGAATTCGGGAGTGATTTCAATGTTGGCAAGACCAGTAATTCCTTGATTTGAGAAAAGGCTTCCGGGCCACTTCCCTCCCCAAACAAGCGACATGCTCACATTGGCCCCTGCCTCAATTCGCTTCTCAGGCCAAATCTTCACTTGCGAATGGATGACAGCTCCTGAACCGATGTAGCATTTGTCACCGATTACGGAACCCTCTGAAAGCAAATTATTGCTCTTGACGGTGCAAGCGCGAGACACGATCGAACCGGTAACTTTCGATTTTTTTCCAATGTAAGTGTTCGGCAATAAAATGCTTCGTTGAAGGAGCGCCCCTTCTTCGACAATGCAATTATCCCCCACCACCGTGTACTCTTGAATAATGGCACGTTCCTTGATTCGGCAATTTTTCCCAAAAAGGGTTGGGCCATGAATTTCCGCTCGGGGATCAAGGATTGAGCCCTCGCCAATCCAAACATCGCGGCGTACCCGCGTTCCTGGAATCTTCACTTGAACACGCCCGTCTAAGGCGTCATATTGAGCTTGGCGATATTGCTGGAGGTTTCCCACGTCACACCAATAGCCATCCGCCACATAACCAAAAAGGGGTTCCCCTTGCTGAAGAAGGTTCGGGAAAACATCTCGACTCCAGTCATAGTTTTTGTCTTTTTCCATCAACTTAAACACCTTGGGATGCACCACGTAAATCCCGGTATTGATGGTGTCGCTAAACACTTCTCCCCAACCTGGTTTCTCGAGGAATCGTTGGATGCGAGAATCTTCATCGGTAATCACCACGCCGAACTCGAGTGGGTTTTCCACGTGGGTGAGCGTCAGCGTGGCTACCGCGTCCTTACGCTGATGAAACTCAAGAACTTCTTGCAAATCAAAATCGGTTAAGGCATCTCCAGAAATGATCAAGAACGTGTCGTCAAGTTCTGATTCGATTTTTTTGACGCTTCCAGCCGTTCCAAGTGGCTCGGTTTCAATCGAGTAGCTGACGCGGGCTCCCCATTGGCTTCCGTCACCAACATAGCTAACGATTTCTTCAGGGAGGTAGTACAAGGTGATGATGATGTCTCGAATGTCGTGCGAAACCAAGAGTTCAATGATGTGTTCGATGATCGGCTTGTTGACCACCGGGACCATTGGTTTTGGAAGATTACACGTGAGCGGTCGTAAACGAGTTCCTTCTCCCCCGGCCATCACGACAGCCTTCATGAAAAATGCCTCCGTATTTATGCCGGAGCCTGTTCCCCTTCTTGTTCCTCGTGTTCGATTTCAAGGAAGGCTTTGCAATCACGGACTCCAACTTGGATTTCTTTCGTCAAATCGGAGACGTTGATTTGATCCATCTTCAAAATCTCCGCGGCAGCCGGATGTATCACGGGAGGAGCATAGTTTCCACTCGAGCCAATCTTTAAGACTTTCACCATGTTGTTGCCAACGTGCACAATGGCCGCGATTTGTCGGTGATCCTTCGCAAGCTCCACTTCGTGATGCCATCGGATGGCTTCCGATAGCACGGCAGGGAGCTTCCATTGGTCAGCAATGTATTTACCAACCTCGCCGTGATGAGCGCCGAAAACTTCCTTTTCTGCTTCAAAAAGGGGTTGATTGCAAACTTTGGCGGTTTCGATCGCTTTGATGAAATCTTGGTGCATGTGTTGATCCAGGATGACCTTGCCAATATCGTGCAAAAGTCCAGCCAAAAACATTTCTTCAGGGTTCGGATAATTGACCCGCTTCGCGAGCGCTTTAGCCGCAATGGCGGTCGCGACACTGTGAAGCCAAAGTTCTTTGCGATCAAATTTGCCGTCTGATTTCTTAGAAAACAGCTCGTGGGTCGAGATTCCGAGGACAAGCGATCGGAGCGTGTTGAATCCAAGAATGGCCACGGCATGAGAGATGGTGGTAATCGGGTTGGGGAAGCCGTAATACGCCGAATTAACCAGTCGCAAGACTTTAGCCGCCAACGATTGTTCGCTCGAAATGATTTTAGCGAGATCGCTCGCGGAAGAACGAGGATTGTTCATCACTTCCATCACTTTGGTTACAATAAAAGGAAGGGTGGGAAGATTCCGGATCTTATGAAAGAGTTCTTTATCCTCTAAGACGCTTCGCTTCTTGGATATGAGACCGCGTTCGATTCGGCTAAAGTATGACATAATTGCCTTCTGTTTCCGCGAAGTGGCTTACAAATCCTGTGCCTTTCTTGGAATTGATAGGCAAAAAAGTTTGCAGAAACGCTTGACAAGCCTTGAAAGGAAAAAAGACGCATTAAAGGAAAAGAACTGTTGTGATTAACATCCGACAATACCGACTAACCAACGAAATTCCAAGACCTCTCCTCACCGTGTTGGTCACGGAACTCAAAGGAGATTTTGTTCCCTTGATCGCCTCAGTGAAGCGCGAATACTGGTCAAGACTTGGTCTCCCGTTTGTTTCAGACGGCGCCACTTGGCCCAATTCTGATTTAGCGGATGGAGAACTTTACGTTTCTAAATCGGGGAATATTTTCTATTACAAAGTCCCTCTCGATCGGAGTTACCTTGAATGCGGTGGCATCATCAAGAACGGAGAGGCTGGAGAGTTTAATTCATTTTTTGATCTTTTGAAGGCGTTGATCCAAAAGGAGCTTAAACCCAAAGAAAACTGGGAAACCTTGACTCCGGATGAACGGTTTAATCAACTGGCCAGAAAAGGGATGGCGATCAAGTCGACCAAACAAGAAGTTGCTATTGCTCGAGAACTCGAGGATCCAGCGCTTTTCCGCATGTTGCTTCGTGTCCAAAATTTATCCACCCTGTCGGCACGAGATCTCTTCTCTTCAGAAGACCGGCAAAAAATAGAACCCTTGATTGAAAAATTAGTTCGCTTGGGTCTTTTGGCCAAAGATTTCACCGTGATTTGCAAAGAAAAAGGGCAACAGATTTTAAGAGTTCCCTCGCGGGAAGCCATTCAGGAAAGTTCAGAAAAGGGTCTTAAGTGTTTCTTGTGCGGGAAGCCAATCTCTGAAGAAAGCCTGGAAGAGCTGTTAAGCGCTACGGATCTCGGACGAAAAATGGTCGAAAAGGGGTATTGGATTCCTGTCCGCGTGATGGAGATTCTTGGAAAACTTGGGATTCGAGATCAAGAGGTGGC
>JABDET010000066.1 GCA_013286945.1 Candidatus Melainabacteria bacterium | reverse complement strand
TCTTCATCGGCTTCAATCCTCTTAACGGACAACCCTTGATTGGAAAAGAGGGAGCTTGATTGCTCGTCAGCAATGGGACGACCATTAAAAGAGGTTGAATCCGGAACGTAACCCCAGCCCGAGGGCAAGGTCACCCGAAAAACAGCATTGTAAGCATTAGAATTGCCACTGTTCTTGAAGTTGACGACACAGGTAAGCAATGGATCAAAATCCTTTGGACTTCGAACAAGCTCAATGAAATTTAGATCCCGATTGCCGAAATTGGGGTGTGACTTCACCGTGTTTTTCACCGGGTCCAACTGGAAGGATTCATTGCCGTTCCAGAAGACTTTTCCTACAACAAAAACTTCGGTCCCGTCATCCAACGGCTCGACCACCATGCATCGGAGGCTAATCTCGCCTGCTTGATCCGGAGCCAGATTGCCCAGTGGAAATCCTTCTTCCCGCATGCAAGGGCTCTTGCCAAGCGCGTCGGTCACCGGTTGCCCGTTCACGATGGTCGAGTTGGGCAAATACTGGATGTGCGACGAAAGTTGAAGCCGCACAGCCGCATTTTTGGCTGTGACAGTCCCTTCATTCTTGTAATGCACGGTGTGAGTCAACAGCGTTCCCGGAGAAATTTCTCCTTGGGGAAAGACTTGAAGGTAGTTGTGCTTCTTGTTGGAAAAATCGACAAGCGAGTTAACAGAATTCGAAACGGTATTGGTTTCAAAAATTTTCGAGGACCATTCGATATAACCTCGGTTCCGAATCATACCCGTTTCTTCCATTTTCAGTTGGAACGAGACATTCCCTAAGCGGTTCCACTTCACTTCTTCCACTTTGAGTCCCTTACCAAACAAGGGACAAGTTCCTTTGGTGTCTGGAACTGGAATGCCATTCAGGCGAGTAGACCCTTTAACATACGAGGCTTTTTCAGGGCACCCTGTCTTTAAAGTCACATCTCTGGCGTCATCATTCCCGACATTCTTGTAATACAACACGTAGGTCACTACGTGCCCTGGCGGGACTGGCGCATCTGGGAAAACTTCCATAAAGTTTGTCTCTGTATCGGTAAAATCCGGATAAGAGCTGGCTGCCAGAGCTGGCATCTCGAGGAAATGATTTGAAATGTTGTCACTGGCTACACAGAGATTCCCTTCAATCTTCGCTCCCTTTTCAAGGGGAGCGTTCACCTTCACTTGGAAGCTCAACAAGGCCATATCGCCTACGCGCATGGCTCCCAAGTTAAGCCCATAAGGAGAGAAAATGGGCGAAGCCTTTTCTTCATCATCGCTGATTGGAATTCCATTCCGTTTTGTCTTGTTCGGAATGTATCGGGTATTGGTTGGCTCTACACCGGTGACAATCACTTGCTTCGCGTGAACAGGTCCACGATTTTTCACAGTGATGTTGTAGGTAAGGACTTCACCTGGACGAACTTCTTCTTGTCGAGACTGTGTCAAAACTTCAATTCGATTTTCTTCACCTTGAGAAAAATCAGGTGTCCCGTGGATGACGGTTGTTACGGGAAGCAATTGGTAAGGCGAAACATCTTCAGCTTCAATCATCCCCCCCACATCGAGAACGGTCCCATTCTCAAGCGGCGTATTAACTCGAACCTGCAAGGTGACCACATTTTCAATCCCGTGTCCTACCTTGTCAACCCCCAAACCCTCGGCCGAAAAAAACGAAAACGCTTCTTCCTCTTTCTTGAACTTGGATCCGTTTAAAGCCAACGTGCCTGGGAGGTAGGTCACGTCCGGAGACAGCTGGCACCAGAGACGCGTCATGTAGGCATTGGCCGCGTCACCCCCATTCTGAAAATGAAACGAATAGGTTAAAACGGATGAAGGTTCGACCTGACCTCTTGGATTGACTTCGATCCAAGAAAGCTTTGGATCGGCAAAGAACGGCTTTGATTTCACCGTGTGGAGAACCGAAGGAAGTCCTAATTCTTTTCCTTTATGAACTGAAAGAAAACCTTTCACTTCAACGCGCGTTCCATTTTCAGCGGGGTGATGCACGCGCATTTGAAAGGAAAGTTCACCTTCTTCTCCTGAGTTCACGGTTCCAAGAAGAATTCCACTGGAGAAAAGCATGTGCTCTTCTTTGACACGGTTTTCCCCTACACGAAGTGTTCCAGGCACAAATTCAAGAAGCGAGGAAGCCTGAATGCGGATGAGCGTGTCTAACGCGTTTGCGTTTCCAGAATTCTTGTAACGTAAGGTGTAAGTGATATTTTCTTTCGGCTTAATCCATTCGGGAGAAGAGGCTTCAAGAAACGTATCGTCTCCAATTCGAAATTCTGGGGCCGAGCGGACCAGGAGCTTAACAGGCTCAAGCTCGAAGGGTTCAACTTGATCCGAGCGGACAGAGCAAGAAGCGAGCACCACTCGATTGTTATCGAGAGGATGATTCACGCGGGCTTTAAATGCAAGCGTGGCTTTGCTTTGTGGTGCCAATGAACCGAGGTAAAGCCCTTTCGGCGAAAACAAGGGGGCTTTCTCCACGGAATCGAGGACCGTCTGGTTCCCAAGGGTCGTGGTCCCAGGAAGGTAAGTTGCATGCAAAAACTCTTTGACGGTTACAAAAACACGGGTAAGCTCGGTACTGCCCGTATTCTCAAGGTTAAGCGTGTAGTGAACCGTTTGACCAGGAGCAACGAAATTTTGAACATCTGAATCAAAAGTGCTGGTGTTCTTCGAAAAGCGGAGCTCTCCCTGAACAACCGCGGTCCCGTCAACTTTCGCCAACGGAGAGCCCTTTTCTTCCACTAAGAATTGTGCTCGAAGCATCGAATTCTCTGGAAGGTCTGAATCGATCTCACACTGAAGCGAGAAGAATCCTTTTCCTGAAGGGGGCAAAGCGGAAATAAAATAGCCCGAAGAGAGCATTGGAGACGAATTGCCGCCATCGTCAATGTTTTGACCTTCATGAAAGGTGGTTCCTGGAACATAAGTCATTCCGGAAAAAAGCTGACCCCGTACGGTAATCCCTTCCCAGGCGCGATCGGTGGTGTTCTTGTAGAAGAGGTAAAGGGTAACGATACTTCCTGGACTTAAGTCTCCTTTGTATCCTACTTCAAGAATCTGCGAAATTTCCCGCGACTCAAGGGGAATGAACGTGGCAATTCCAAGCCCTTCAGTCAAGGCCAACTCCGAACTTCTCTCTTGCTCCCTTTCTAAAGTGGAGTCCAAGGATTCACTTCTCTCTAAGGGCGCAGGCGCAATAAGCAAAGAAGCAGTCCCGGAAGGAACAAGGAGTTCGGAGTCGATCTCTGCCGTGCTTACCTTTCCTCCGCGTTTCAACAACTGCAGCAAGCGGTTGGGCTTAGCGCTATTCTCCTTGGGGCCATTTTTCGAGTGTCCAATAGCCAAAACGATTCCCCCTAATTCCAAATTTTGTCTAAGATGCGTTCAAGAAATCCCGAAAAGCGAACTTGCTTAGTCCGCACCGCGATGGGCTCAAGACCATTCTCAAGGTTGGCTTCCCCCTCGTCCTGTGGCTTCCCATTTCGATGCGCGTGCCCGTTCCCATGACCATTACCCGATGGCGTTCTCGTGCCAAGGAGAAAGAAACGATCGAGTTCTTTTCTTTTATCAAGGCTTCGTTCCACCATTTCCACGGTGACTTGGGACTTTTCCTGAATCACCAGTTCTTCAATAAGTTCATGGCAAAGATTCACTATTTTTCGAACATTCCCACCTGAAAACTCGTAAATCCGATCTTTGGCTTCCGGATTGAAGATTTCGCGATCGTCAGGAAGGCCAGCTTGTCGCAAGCGAAATCCGATGAGTTCATGGGTCCCCTTCTTGTCCAGTGGAGACAAGAAGAAAAAACATGAAATGCGATCCACAAGATTGGGCCTCTTGTTCATTTGCTCCATCAACTCGGGCTGACCAAATAAAATAATGTTTAAGAGTTTTCGGTCGGGAGCTTGGTAATTCAGCAAGATACGCAAGGTCTCGAGGTTTTCTTCAGAAAGCTTTTGAGCCTCATCAATAATCAGCAGGATGGTTTTCTTTTCTTCAACCCCGGTGGTATAGAGAAAGTTCTTGATTGCGTTTTTTAGTTCCAAGAGATTACCGGTGGAATACTCAATCTTAAAGATCATCGCAATTTGAGTCAGAAAAAGAAATTCCGATGAAAAGGAAGGGTCAATGATCTTCCCAAGGACAAACGCTTCATCTTGCAGGAGATTTTGTTCTAAGGTTTGAGCCAGGGTTGTTTTTCCGCTTCCCACATCACCCAAAACAATGCTTAACCCCCGGCCAACACGAACGGCCACTTCAAGACGAGTTAGGATTTCTTCCCGGTCGGGTGTTGTATGGAAAAAATAGGGATCTGCGGTGTCCATAAAGGGTTCCTTGGCAAGTCCCAACACTTCAAAATAGTCCATTTTCCCCTCCTTTGAAATCTTTCACTCCCACCAACCGAGACGACGCCCATGACGGGTCTCCCGCTTCTTCGCTAACGATCACTGGAATCGCAAGACCGTCTTCCTCATTCCGGGCAAACAGGGCTTTCAGCCGATTGACCAAGGTGGCCGCAAGGTTTGCACAACGAGACGTGTCTTCCCAGTTTGCATGATCCATGTGCGTTCGAAGAGCAAGGCGATGAACTAAGACCAAGAGCTTCTCGCGCAGCCATTCGAGCGATTCTCCTACAGCAATGGCTTCCTTGAGCTGTCCAGGACGATTCGTAATCACTTCCTTAGCCATGATTTCCACCATGAAAGTTAAATGGGCAAACAAACTTCCCCGATTGACTTTCATGAACCGGGATACCGCGGTAAAGCTTTCTGGATTTAACGTGCAAAGCAAAGTAAACTCTTTTTTCTCGGACTTGAGAAAATTCACTTGCTGTAGCCTTCCTTGCTGAACCAAAATCTTGAGCTTTCCCAGCAGTCGAATCAAAAGTTCATCGAGCTCTTTTGTGGAAATTTCTTCTGAAAAAATAGTTTTTCTCAAGCGCCATTGAACCAACAACTTGTGCAGAAACAAGCTGAGTCTTTGTTGGTATTCCTTAAGCTCAAGATTAACGGGGAGCAAAGGGAGCCCTGCAACCTCAAGCGACATGAGTGGATAGACCAGCAAGAAATAACGGAGCCAGCCATCTTCAACTTTGTCAAGAATTGGGCCCAAACGCCTTAAAGAGTCTTCGCCTAAAGAGCCAAAAAGATGAAGGGTGGACAATCCGGGGAGCGATAGAATCTCGGAAACCCCGAGCGACGACGGTTCCTTTTGAGGTTCCACCACCACTTTGGTTTCAACCGGTATTCCAACCTTTGAAGACTCCGAGCTTTTGGTACGATTTCTCAGGAGCCGTAACAGCTTGTTGGCTTCACTTTCTTCCTCTCGCTTTCCTTGCTTCAGCAACGACAGAATCTTGTTTTCCGCAGCTTCTCCCATTGGTTCCCCCTTACTTTTTCCTTTTCAGCCCAAACGCATCATCAATGTCATAGATAAAAGTCAAAACTTCAGCTACAAGGCGATACAGATCGGGTGGAATTGTTTGACCGATCTGCAGAGAAGACAAAAGATTGGCCAGGTTGGGATCTTCGTGAACGGGGATATCGTGAGTCTTAGCAATTTCGAGGATTTTTTCGGCGATGGTGCCTGCCCCGGAGGCAACAACTTTTGGGGCTTTGTCTTTCCCAGCATTATAGCCTAATGCTGCTGCTTTCTTCCGCCTTGCCGTAAGTAACACTCCCAACCCCTATACTTTAATATCCAGCATCCCAGGAAGTCGAGTTGGATCCCAACCACCTTCCTGTTCCTCTGTCCCCCCTATTCTTGCCTCTATGGAGCGCACCTCGAAGGGCAAGGATTCAAGGCGCTTTAGGAGTTCTTGTTTGTTCTGTTCGAGGAATTTTTTCTCTTCTCCTCCTTGCAATTGAAAAATACCATCAACGACTTTTTTTTGAACTTTCAAGTTTGCTTCCACTGGACCCAGGTTCTTGGTTTGCACCGTAAACTTGAGCGCAAAAGTTCCTTCTTCCATGTTCTTCTTGAAATTTTTTTGATCGGGCTCGGCATAAATGTGGAGATACCCTACCCAATTTTTTCCATTGAGCGTCAACGGAATCGGAACAGAAACCAAGGGCATGTCCTGGCGTGAAAGAATGGAATTTCCCAGCCGATGGCTCTCGATGAATTGTGAAACATTGGGTGGAAGCGCATTGGCTGATGAAGAGGTATGTTGGGTGGTCTGTGCACTGGGAGTAGTCTGCCGTTGGAGTTTCGACCAAGGATCATTTTGTGCTTCAGATAAATTTTTCTGAAGATCTCGAACCGCTTCCCTTAACGAATTTAGCAACCCAAGTTCCTTCTCGGGATTCGATTTAGGCACTGCACCTTCAGCCTGCTTCGGATCGGAACTTGTTGCCGGTCTGGAATTGGCCTGAGCTGAAAGTTCAGGGTGCTTCTCAACAAGCGCCGATGATGCCTTTGCCACGAACGCGTCCACTTGGTCCATGAATGAGGAAAGAGCTGTCTGGGCAACGGTTTTCCCCTGAGCAAACGGGGAGGACTGGGCTAAGGTCTGGCTCCCGTTGGCGAGCTCTTCGTTCGGAACCGTTTGCAGTTTGGAAAGCAAATTTTCGATCTTGTTAAGGCCATCAATCACCCCTCCAAGCTTGGCTTCGGTCGAGTCAAGGAGTGTTTGTGCCAAGGGGGGCAAAAGGGTCCCCACCTCTTTGGGATCGGGGGTCTCCATTTGTAGGCTTGAATCCAAGCCAGGGCTTGTTTTGGAAAGATCGCTTGGAATCCCTTTTGTCCCTTGCGATTCGAAAAAAGCAACAAGCGGCTTGAAAATTTCAGGCTCAGCTGGGAGATTCTCAAGTTCGAGAAGCGCAAAGGCTTTCAGCTCCGCAGGGGTAGGTTTGGCAGAGAGAAGTTTCGACGCGTCCTTTAGGGTATTTGGATCGAGAGGAAGAGCTGTTGAAGCCAACGCGTTCATGAGATCTCGTGTTTCTGCCGTGTCAGGAAGTCCTGCGGACTGAAGAAGGTTGGCTACAAGCTCTGGATCGTTTTGTAAGGCTTCGTTGGATAAATTCGAAGAAAGTATCTTCAGTTGAAGTGTGTTGCCTTCTTGCTTGACCTGAACTTCCAAAACCTGTCCCAAAACCAACGGGACTTGGGGGGCTTGCGCCAGCACTTTTTCTCCCGAAATATTGAGGACCGCCTTGTCTCCAGATAAACCGACCACGGTAGCTTTCAAGAGTGAGTCGGGGATAAGAAATCGTCTTAGCTGACCTAAGTCTTGTGCGGCTAAAAGACTGCCGCCCTGATTAGCCAGTAACGGTAGAAATTCCATGGGGTTTAGTGCAGGTCAAACTCGGACATCAATTCGGCTTCCAGAGTCTCCGAAGGAAACCGGTGGCTTTTCTGATTTCTCAGAATCCTGCTTCTCAGGCTGGCGACGTCGACGCCGTTGTTGACCTCCCGATCTTCTTTCTTGTTCTTCGCGGATGATAGCCCCTTCCGTGTGATCCTCTGCTTGAACTTGTTCTTTTTTGTGTTCGGTTTGATTAGCAAAATAACGCGCAAATTCAGTTTGGGCAACTTGCGGCTGCTGCTGTGGCGGGGATTGAAGCTCCTGGACATCATGGAGGCGCCACATGAGCATCTGCATGTCCACTGCCCGTGTTGACATATTCTATTTCACCTCCTGTTAACTCCATTATACCATGAAAATCAGGAATTTAGGGCAAAATGCTCACTAAATGCCGTCCGTAATTTATTCTTTAGTCGGATTACAGCTTGCGTATGGAGCTGCGAAATTCGAGCTTCCGAAAGCTGCAAAACCTGGGTAATTTCTTTCAAGGTCAATTCCTCATAATAATAGAGCGAAATGACAAGCTTCTCTTTTGGGGGAAGCACCTCAATGGTTCTCTTTAAAACTTTTTCAACGTCTTTGCGAACCGCTTCTTCTTCCGGTCCTTCACCGAGTTCCCGAATCATCTCCATCAAGGAAAGATCTCCAGATTCTCCGTAAAAAATTTCGTCCAGAGACAAAAGGGCGGTTCCGCTAATCGAAAGCAACTCTTTTTGCAATTCTTCTGGGCTAATGTTTAAAACCGAAGCCATTTCTTCCTCAGTCGGAGCACGACCAAGCTTGTTTTCCATGCTTTGAAAGGCTGCTTCAATTTCCCGTGCCTTTTTCCGCACCCTTCGTGGCACCCAGTCCAAAGCCCGAAGCGAATCTAGAATTGCACCATGCACCCGGGTGGAAGCGTAAGTTTCAAACTTAACTCCCCGCTCGGGATCAAATTTATCAATGGCATCGATAAGACCAATAATGCCATCATTGATCAAATCATTCACTTCAATGTGGGGGGGGAGGTTGATGGCCATTCGTTCAGCGACATATTTGACCAAAGAGACATAATTGGCAATGAGCTGCTTTTTTGCCTCAGGATTTTTATCTTCTTTGTATTTTTTCCAAACTGCTCCAATTTCAGACGCCAACGTAAAACCACCCTCCACCAAGCAAGCGTTCAAGGCCAACGCTCGAATCACCTATCCAAATTGACATCGCGGTCACCACTTTTTGTTTCAAGACAACCAGAGTCAATTCCCTTTCTCCTGCTTCTGCAAAAAACCGGGAAGCTCTGGGCCCATCCTAAAATCAATGATGTGCGAGGACGGGGGAATCATCTCTTTTCTTTCCTGGCGTGAGAACAATTGCCAGAGTTTATCCAAAAGAAAGCCGAGGACAAAGAAAAGACAGAATCCCCCCACGCTGGCAGAAAGCCAGGTGGGAAGTGACTGACCCTTCAGGAGCCCTGACACAAACATTAGGGTAAAATCAAAGAATCCAAGCAAGAAACCTAATCTCAACTACATCAGCCCCCTTCGTCGCAACTCTCTTTGACGCTCAAAGATGTGCCGAACAATAGCATCCTGATTGCTTGCATCGATTTCTTCAAAAGATACCCCAACCTCAAACTTTGGCCTTGCGGTTTGTTTTCCGTACGGCTGGCAACGAACAATTTTCCCCATACACGTTACTTTCTTTTGAGGGAGTGGAATGGTAAACGGAATTCGTTTCCCCACATCCATTTCGAAATCAACCACCATGCTTAAACCATTCCCACTAATGTTCATCGTGGTACCCTCGCGAAATACACCGCGCATCGGCGAAAAACTTATCGTGAGCGCTTCTTGCAAACGAACAAAGTTGCGCCTTTGATCATCCTCGGCTGTCTTCTCGCTCCACTCGAGCTTTTTGGGCTGAGCAAGAACCAAAAGAGGGGGACTGCTTCGTTCGTCGATACGCGCTACAGTTGTCTTGAATCGAGCAACCTTTCCTTCTAGTTCATACCGCCCCATGACCATAACCCCTGGCTGGAAATTCAACACCAATTCGGTCCCTTTATGAGGAATGATGAGGTCGATTCCTTCCTTACTTGATTCAAGGGCTTCCGTAATATACACTTCCCTTGGACTTGCTCCCACGATATCGAGTTCAATTTCGTTCCCTTTCTGGAGCTCTACCTCGGAGTCCCCTCCTTTCCCAAAAAATCCAAAAATCACAGGAGATCCCTCCATTCCGGAGTCAAAAGTAGAATCGAGCGCAGCAGCTCTTCTTTGTCTTCGAGAAATATTTCTCCATAAGACACTTGAACCAGATGCTTTTTTCTGTCCTTTTCTGAGGGATTGCAAGAAAGCACCTTCCCTTGAACTTGAACCTGGTTCTCGAGGTAAGGAATTGCGAGATTCAAGCTTAAAGTGGTCCCCAGCGGAATCGGCACGTTCGCCAATAATCCGATCCAATCCCAAGAAATCTCCTTAAGAATGGCTGCCTGAACGTGTGAGCTTGCCGTTGCCCGATATTCAATGCTTTGCGAAAGGCTGTAAACCATCTGTTTTGGTGATGGCGGGAGCTTAACAGAGGATATCGCTTGTTTTTTAGGAGGAGGGGCAAAGATAAAGACTTCTTTGTCACGATGAAGAAGCTTGGTTGGAAATCCG
>JABDET010000065.1 GCA_013286945.1 Candidatus Melainabacteria bacterium | reverse complement strand
CTTCACTTGCTAGTGCTTGGGTTCCAATCTTGATTGCCAACCGGAGGAGCCGAAGGATACGTTATCCGGTTAAAACCGACACCCGAGGCCCGGTGACATTCGTTGCACGTCGCAAGGGTTTCTGCATATTGCTGATCAAACGCTTTGTCGTCATGACGTTTTAGTGCATCTTCCATGCCGGCGATTTGGCTGTTGATCATTCCTTGCAGGACCCCTGACGCATTGACGCGATCAATTACGGGGTTTAGAATTCCAACCGTTTCTACGGTTTCCTTTATTTCTTTCAGTTCGTAAAGGGTGAGGGGTGTGTTGTGTGATTTTTTCGCATACCAAAGTTTTCCCATCTCCGATTGAAGCTCACGCATGGAATCACCGAGATCAGGTTCAAGCTTCTCAAGTTTTTCAACGCGTGCAGCCATCTTTGAGAGCTCTCGTTCTTGTTTTCGGAAAAGGAGATGATGGGTCATCATCCCGAGAAAAAAGAAGAGACCCAAAAGTACAAACCATACGAGTGCGTTTGTGACGGTGTTATACGGTTTCATGAGCTTACTGATTAAACTCCCATTCGACTCCTGTTCGTATCCTCCCGGCTGCCATCCCCTGAATGGGGATTTCCCAACCAACCAAGGCTCGCAGATTATGCGAGAGGCTTGCGTAAACTCCAGGGGTCACGGACGTTACATTGTCAGCGACGTATCGCGCAAATTCAACGCCTCCATCGACATTCGGGTATGAAAGTGGATAGGCGGCTGCCACATGAATTCGATTAAAGTCTAATCCGGTAGCCGGGATGCCATTTCCTGCAAAGTGTTTTTCCCAAACAAAGTTGGTGGCCAACTGAAGATCCCCAACATATTTTTGGAGGATGATTTTTGCTTCGAGCTCATCCGGGTCACCAGTACCCGAATTGTTTCGGTATTCCACGTAAACGGCAGGATCGAGGAAAAGCTCTCCAGGGTTTGCCAGCCGATAAATGTTTTCGGATTTCCACGCTTTGTAATTGAGGGTTCCTGAGTCTCTGACCATGTACAGGGAAGTCATGTACCGGGATGTCACCCCGTACTCTAGCTCTAACCATTCTTCAGGTTTGTCCGCAATGGAGTCACTCGCATTGTGCCACTGTTCTAATTCCAGCTCTCCTTGAGCTTGCGTCCAATACGGATACGTTTCGAGCCAATTTCTCTTATCTGCAAACGCAGAAGTACTCCAGGAACAAAGGAAGAGAAGAATTCCTAGGATTAAAGCGGGCCGAACATTGAAATTGAAAATCATTGTCAACTCCTTCGCAAAAAAAATCAGTCTTTATTGGGCTGAATAAGGCATTCTTTTGTTTTTTTTCCACACTTGCAAACCGTGCAGGTTTCCTCAAGATCTTTATCTCCGTAATACATCCGGCAGCCGCAATGTTTGCAAACGCCATGTTTGGAACCTTTCTGCCCACCTGAGGGCATTTTGCAAGCTTTTTCAGCCGGAATTGCTTTCTTCTGGACCTCCGAACTGAGAGGGACAGAGACCTTAGTAACGGCCGAATAAGCACGTTCGGACAGGAGGGGCGCTCCCAGTAAAAGAAATGTGATCATTAGGAAAACGAATCGCATATGAGAACCTCAAATGATATTGAAAATCAAATTCAACTGACTCGGAAATTCATCTTTGGACCACGATATCCTTCTTGGCTTTCCAAAATACTTTTACTTGTTTTCTTCCTTTGTTTATCCCCTTGCGGTTATTCTGAAACAAAGACACTCCATTATGGAACCACCGACGAAAATTTTACCATCTACATCAGTGAAAACCAAGAGCTTTTTCTTTTTGGGGGATGGGGAGACGATCCAGTCTTGGTGGACGATCATGTCAAGCAGGTTTTTGGAGATGTGGCCTCCTTCGGGGTTATCCTTGTTTATCGACGTGTGAACGAGATTCGCTGGGCTATCCTGAAGCGTGAAAATGGGGAAAAGATCATTGAGGGATCCCTTGAAGATATTTTACCTGAAGAGGGACGTTTGAAGTACGCGATCATCTCTCCCCTTGCTGAAACCTTTTCGGTCAAGGTTGTTTTTGACACGGATCACTACACGGTCTATAAGCTGGATCTGCATGGGAAAAAAGAAGTCATTCGCCAAGGAAAGCTTGAGAAAAAGTAAAGCGCGTGAAATAAAATCAATTCTCCTCTCGATTTATGAGGCTTCACTCAAAGCGGCAAGCCCTGAAATACTCCTCCAGAAAAACAAAATTTCAATTTCGAAAGATCCTCTGGTTGTCGGCGTGGGCAAAGCGGCCTATTCGATGGCGAGCGCGTTCCTAAAAAACCATTCGCTGCACCGTGTGAACAGTGGCGTGATTGTGCCAGAGAGTTTGGAAATCAACGGACGATTGAGTTCTCGCATCAACGTATGGCAAGGTTCTCATCCACTTCCCACGCGAAAGAGCCTGCAAGCAAGTGGTAGTCTCCTAAACTTTCTTGGAAAAAGAAAGCCAAAGCAAGAAGTGATTTTTCTCCTTTCAGGAGGGGCTTCAGCCCTCCTCGAACTGCCAATTTCCAGGATCGCATTGAGCGATTTGCGACAAACGACACAGCTCTTGCTCGACCGAGGTGCCACAATACAGGAAACGAACACGGTACGAAAGCACCTTTCGAAGGTGAAAGGGGGACGGTTGGCCGAGTGGCTTGGCCCCTGTCACTGCACAACCCTCGTTCTTTCGGATGTGGAGGGCGATCGGCTGGACGTCATCGGCTCTGGGCCGACGTATCCTGATCGTTCGACCCATGAAGAAGCATTTGAAGTTCTTCGAAGATTAAAGTTGGAAGACCAAGTTCCACCCCGAGTCTTGCGGTTTCTTAAAGAGGGGCTTCGGAAAATTCACGAGGAAACCCCAAAGCCAGGTGATCCACTTTTTAAGGATTATCAGTGGAAGATCATCGGGAATTTTGAAAATGCATTGGAAGGTGCGCGAAAGAAGGGTGAATCGCTTGGGTTACGGATTCAGGTTCTTCCAAAGTTCTTGCGTGGAGAAGCGCAAAAGTTAGGTGGATGGTTGGCGAGGAAAGGAAAGAAAATCAAGTCGCCGACGCTTCTCATTGCGGCAGGTGAGCCAACAGTCAATGTTCGAGGAAAAGGAAAGGGGGGACGCTGCCAGGAGGTAGCGCTTTCATTTTTGATGGCGGCCCGAGGAAATAAACCGATGGCGCTTTTGGCAGCTGGAACGGATGGCATTGATGGGCCAACCGACGCGGCTGGCGCCTTTGCCACGAATGAAAGCTTTGAGAAAGCCATTCGTCTAGGGCTCAACCCGGAAAAATCGCTTCGGGAGAATAACAGCTATCTATTCTTTGATCGGTTGGGGGATCTCATTCGAACCGGATGGACTGGAACCAACGTGAATGATCTTTTCTTGCTGTGGATTCTGTAAGCCCCCCCCTTAAGACTCATTGAAGGATGAGAGGCGAATCAATTGAAGATTCCCGCCATATGATGGGCCTTGTGGAGTCAATGGGATTGCTCAAGCGGGGAGTCACAGAGATCATCTCCGAAAAAGAGCTTGAATTAAAACTTCAATCAAGCGCAAAAAGTAAAATTCCTTTGCGGATTAAGCTTGGGATCGATCCAACAGCCCCGGACATCCACTTAGGGCATTCGGTGGTCCTCCGTAAACTGCGACAATTTCAAGATCTTGGTCATCGTGTGATTTTGATTATTGGAGATTTTACGGCCAGGATTGGGGATCCGAGTGGTCGTTCCGAAACGAGAAAAGTCTTAACGGAGTCGGAGATCAAGAGCAACACACAAACTTACCTCGATCAAATTGGAAAGATCTTGGATACGAAAAACAAAGAATGCTTTGAATTACGGTACAATTCCGAATGGCTTAGTCCGCTAACATTCCAGAAAGTGATCGAGCTGTCCCACCAGTTCACTGTGGCGCAGCTCCTGGAACGCGAAGATTTCAAGAAGCGATATGACAGTGGGAAGCCGGTTGGCCTCCATGAGTTCTTCTACCCCATCATGCAAGGTTTCGATTCGGTGGCCATCAAAGCGGACGTGGAGCTTGGTGGAACCGATCAGAAGTTTAATATCTTGGTTGGGAGAGAACTTCAGCGGGCCCATGGATTCGAGTCACTCCAAATCGCTGTGCTCATGCCGATTCTCGAAGGAACCGACGGCGTTCAAAAAATGAGCAAATCACTTGGCAACTACATTGGCATTCATGAATCCCCAGATGAGATGTTTGGAAAAGTCATGAGCATTCCGGATCATTTGATGCCGAAATATTTTGAATTGCTGACCACGATTCCACTGGACGAGATGAAGAAAGTGATTGAAAATCCTCGAACATGCAAAGCAAAATTAGGTGAAATGATTCTGGAAAGCTACTATGGGAAAGAAAGCGCTCTAAAAGCAGCGGAGAACTTCGAGCGAATCTTTCGTGAGAAGAAGCCGCCTGAGAACATTCCTGAGTTTATGGTTCCTGTTGACTTGATTCAAGATGACCTTGTTGTCGTCAGCAAACTGCTTGTCTCCTCTGGTTTGGCGCCAAGTGTTCGCGAAGCCAAACGGCTCTTGATCCAAGGAGGAGTGGAGATTGATGGAGAACCGATCTCAGGAGAAAATATGACCACGCCGGTACGAGACGGAATGGTCATTCGGGCGGGAAAGAGACGATTCATCCGCCTGCGGATTGGGTAGATTTTTTAAGGACAGCCCCCAAAGGAAGCCTTATTGATGAGCAGCAAAGGAATTTCATGTCATGTGAAGTTCTTGACTCGCAGTTTTCTTCTCTTCTTCTTGACCGTTGCGGTCGCATTTGGTTTAGACTTTCAAACCATCGCTGAGGCCCAGGGCATCTTGAAGGTTCACATCTTTGACGTGGAAACTCTCGATGGCCTCGGGGGAGTCAACGCTCATTTGTTAGGGACCCGGCTAACCAGTGAACTCAAAACCGATGAACTTGGTCATTTGAACTTGAATCTGAATCCGGGAGAATATGTCATTCAATTTGAGAAGTCGGATCAAAAAATTAGCGTCAATATTTTTCCAGAAAAGATAACGGTGTTGAGCATCCCTCTCCGGGCAGGCCCGAGGCCGAAGGAAACCAATGTTGAATTCTCTTTGCAGTATGAAAACATGGGAGGAAATGCAAAAGGAGAGAAGAGCCAGGGGTCTTCCGAGTCGAAGTCGGAAGCCAATGGAAGTCATCCCGCTGAGGTGAAGACAGCCACGCCGTCGACAAATGATATGAAAGCAAAAAGAGGTTCGGTCAGCATGGCTGTGGCAGAGTTTCAAGATTCTACAGGAAAGGGACTGGGACTTGAGCTTTCCGAAGACCTTGCTCAATATCTTTTTGATCTGGGTGTTGGAAAAGTTATCGGCCCTGACAATGTGAGCTTGATTGTGAATGGTCAGTCAGAGCAATCACTTAACGTCCGTGTAAGCCAAAATATTCCGAAGCAATTCGCAACGAACTTGGCGGTTTTGGGCCAAATTAGAGGAGAAGAACTTGAGCTTCGACACTATCCTTTTGTTACGGAGGTGCGAGCAAAGGTTTCATCCTTGATCCAGGTGCTTGATACCAATACGGGAAGGGCTTTGGCAGGCTTCGCGGAGACCGGAACTTCAGGGATGTGGCGGGTAGACGCCGATGCCAAGAATCCAGAAGTCGGGGGTTCCCGCCCGGGGCTTCTTTCCAGCGCGTTGGATGATCTAGCCAAGAGAATTTCTGACCACTTTTAGTGGGTCCTGAGATTAGAGGAATCCAGCCGTTTATCACATCCGTGTGACGGCTGGATGATTTCATCCTGAAATCAAAAGTGGAGGAGCTCGAGGAGCTGATCGATTTCCTTCATTAGCGACTCCCCTTCACCAATGACATTAAAAAGAGCCTCACGTTCGAAGTACAGATTGCGATAGTCTTCGAGCGGAATTCTTCGAATGATATCGGCAGGGCGAACGTAGATGGGAGTGTCCTCAGTCCCAAGGCCTAGGTGCGCACAAATCGCGTCAGCCAAGGAGACCACCTGAGCCAAGTAGTGAGCATGGGGGAGTTTCTTCTGATCTTCGGTGAACTTCGCGTGATGCCTGGCAATCGATTCGGCAATCATGTCGGGAAGTTGCCAATGTTTGGCTACCGCATATCCAATTTCGCTATGGGATACGCCCAAGACTTGTATTTCGGCTTCGAGGTCGGAACAGCCATTATTCTTTTTGTAAAGAAGCGTTTGAAAATATTTATCTTCATTAAGGGAGCAGACCAGATACTTTCCGATGTGATGCAAAAGACCCACGGTATAAGCTTCCCCAGGTAAATGTCGAAGTTCTTTCGCTAACAGCTCCGACATTTTGGCCACCCCTAACGCGTTTCGCCACAGTCGGATAAGTGAAAGTTTTGACCTGGCCGGAAAAGCTTCGAACACCGCAACATTGAAGGCAACTCTTTTTAGCATCTCAAAGCCAATCAGGGCGATGGCTTGTGTCAAATCTGTGACATGGTTGCGTAGCCCAAAGTAAGCGGAATTGATGATTTGAAGGGTTCGAGTGGAAAGGCCCTGGTCTTCAGCAATGATTTTCGATAAATCCTTGGCGCTGGAAGTCGGGTTTTGAAGCACCTTCATGATTTTTAGATAAACGCCCTTGAAGGTTTTAAAATTCCATTCGGACCCAAGAACTTTTTGAGTCTTATCGCGAACTTCTATAAAATCAGGGAGTTCTGACCCGGCAATCATGACTCAAAAAGTTCCAACTTTCCTTGGCGAAACCTGCAATGAGGGTATTCTAACTGGCTTGATTTTTAGGGGGAAGGTCAAGGGAGGCGTTACTTTTTAATCACTTGTTTTAAAAAGTAGGCAAGGAATGCAAGAAGGAAAGTGGCAGACACAGGGACGGCCAATACCTTAAGGAATAGACTGCTCGGCACAATCTCACGGAAGCCCGCGGAACGGTTGAAGATTCGTTTGCTTGACTTTTTACACGTTTTTGTGTAAACTTATTTTGGTGAAGAAGCGTGACCTGGAAAAGAGGTTGAAGTCTTAAGGAGAATAGAATGCGATTTGAAGGACGCGTTCGGAAAGATAAAGGGAGCAAATACTGGCTGATTGAGGTTCCACTGCTCAATGTGATGACACAAGGTACTTCCAAACAGAATGCACATGAAATGATTGCGGATGCCATTGAAATGTTGGTTAATCGAAAAGGATTTCGAGTCAATGTGCGACCTGATGCTGGGTCAACGTTTACGGTTGGTGCTAATCAAGAAAATATTTTATTTGCGTTGATGTTGAAACGACAGCGGGAAGCGCACAACCTTACTTTATTAGAAATGGCGCGCAGATTGCATTCGAAATCGCCGAATGCTTATGCCCGTTACGAACAAGGAAAAAGTGTTCCGACTCTAGATAAGTTGAATCAGTTAATGCAAGCCATCGACCCCCGTTTCGAGCCCATTCTCAAAGCAGGGTAATCGTTGACGCCACTTTCAGTGGTAGTACCCCAAACCACCGAAAAACACCAAGCAACATCGCAAAAAATGGACTTGGTAGCTAAAAGGGGTTAATCGCGAAAAAGCTAATAACCACAATACTCTGGGCCAGTAGTTCAGTGGTAGAACGTCGGTCTCCAAAACCGAATATGCGAGTTCGATTCTTGCCTGGCCCGCCACTTTTTTTTGTCCGTGAGTTCGAATCGAACTCGCATGTGTTGCCTCAAGACAATCAGTCACTATAATCTGCGAACAGGATGTTCGCACCTTTATAGGAGGGGATATATCAAGGGGAACCTTGGTTCCCCTTGATGACGATCACGGACGACGTTAACTGATTGTCTGGGTTCAAATCCTGCCTGGCCCGAAATGCCATTGTTAGGTCCGCTAAACGGCAGCTGGGCTCTCGATTTCTTCCTCTTCGGGTATACCATCTGGAAGCAAAAGGAGATCGAACTGAGCAGAAAGGCCAACCCGCCCTCGGCCGCCGCATCCGTCGCATCCTGCTCCTCTGCATTCCCTGCAACTTTTTCCAGTCAACCGTTGATGCAGGATTGCGGCAATCGACATGGAGAGCGTCTCGGACGACGCTCCAAACTCTTTAAGCCTGGCGATGGCATGGACAGGATTTCCGGCGTGGAAGGTGGTCAGAACGAGGTGACCGGCAAGCCCCGCTTGAAGCGCAACGCGAGCTGTTTCCGGATCGCGAATCTCTCCAATCGCCAGGATGTTCGGATCCTGCCGGAGTATAGCCCGAATAGCGTTGGCGAACGAGACACCGGAATTTGAATTCACCTGCGTCTGATTGACGTTTTCAATCACGTACTCCACGGGATCCTCGACGGTGGCGATGTTTTGTTTTCCAGCGTGATGGAAAAGCCACAAGAGTGAGGCATAGAGCGTCGTGGTCTTTCCGCTCCCCGCCGAGCCGCAAAGAAGCACAACACCGTTCTGGCCGCTTAAAACTTCCTCATATCTTTCTTGAAGGTTGGCATCCATCCCTAATTCATCCAAGGTCATCAATGTTTTGTGATGATTCAATACCCGAAAAACAATCTTGTCTCCGAAGAGGGTGGGAACAATCGATACCCTAAGGGAAAGCGGCTGCTGCTCGAACGGGAAGACCACCCTTCCTTCCAGGATGGTCCCGGACGGATGCGGTGGTAGGTTGCAGCGCTGCTTCATCAGTCGCAAAAAGTTGGGATACCACGAGGCGCTGAACGAGAATTGCTCGGAGAGGACCCCTGCCTTCCGCGTAAGCACCACGACTTCTTTTTCGTTCGGTTTGATGTGGAGGTCACTTGCACGCTGGAAGATGGTGAGATAAAAACAGAACTCAACAAGTTTTTCCACATCCTGATTGCCGAGTCTGTAGACCCAATTCTGGATATCCTCCCGCCGATGACTTCTCGCCAACCCAATCATCAGATCATGAGTTTTCGCGGCAGCAAGCCGTCTACTGACAAACATTTTTCCCCCCTAAAAATTCTCCCTATTCACGAAAACAAAAACGGTATGATATGTTTTGCTTCTGTCTTTATTTCCCTTTTTATTCCCCTGAAGTCAACCAACGAACCCGTCGTCGAAAACAAAAATGGCATTGGTGAATAAAAATTGCAAGCGAATGAGGACGCACGCCCAATTTTAGGTGAGTGCATTTCACAAATAGAGTATGTGTCCTTGTATATCCAATGGGTTAAGTGGGTTCCTCTGCAAGAGCTACGCGGCCCGTGTTGCTACTAGTTCTTTGACCTGTTGGTAGGACATCCGCACGGGCCACAAAAGATCCCCATTGGGATTGTAAACCGGCAGCAGTCTCTCTGGTTGGTCCTGATATGCCTTCAGCATCACTGCGCCAATATACTGACTATCATAACCTTTTACTACGACCCCTTGGAAATCTTTGGGGCGGACTCGAGGGGTGAGCACAAATCCCCACTCACTTCTGCCTACCAGCTCTCCTGTTTCGTTCATAAAAGATTGCTTGTTCCATTCACGATGTCCATCGAAAGCGGGATCGTCAGGCTGGTGTTTCAAAAGAGAGGACGAATCCCGCGAATCCAAGTGGCTGTAGTTCTCACGCCAGAAGCATTGAGTTTTGGGATCGTTGATTACGTACCCACGGCACTTCAACTTGTTTGAGTTGACATCGGTGATTGGCAGTTCTTTGAATCGAGCAAGGCTAAACAACAAGGCTACGGCATTTCCATTATCCTCGTAATCAATCCAATTGGAGTTCCTTATCATGGGTGAATAATCATCGAAAAGACGATTATATTTATCATCGTCAAAAAATCTTCCATTGATATTAAAATGCACTTCTGGTTTCTTCCCTTGCCGTATTTCTTGCGCCCATATGCTCTTATTCCATTCGTTTTTAAGAAAGTCCACAACATTCGGAGTAAAGCCAAGATCTCCCTGATTCCCTAGAAGCCCGTTGTCAAAAATACTCTTCAGCAGGGCGGTCAGCGGGGAAGGATGAGGCTCAGGAATCCTTTCTAA
>JABDET010000064.1 GCA_013286945.1 Candidatus Melainabacteria bacterium | reverse complement strand
TCCCGAACAGTTCAACGCGGTAGGGGAGATTGTCTTAAAGAATCTAAAAAAGGAATTGAGTATCCAAGAAGCAGCCTTGCAAATTCATGGTTCTTTGTTTGGAGCGCGCGTTGAACCATCGCCCTAGCGTGACTTCGTGGGAGGGATTCGGATGCGATTGAAGTTTTTCCCAAGAGAAGAAAAATTTTTCGAAGGGTTTCGTTTGCAAGGCAAAATCATTGAAGAAGCGGCGCGGATTCTTTTTTTGATTTTTGAGCAATACAGTCAATTGGAGGCCTCGGTGAAAGCCATTGAGGACTTGGAGCACCAAGGGGATGAAGTCGTTCGCGACATTTCTCTTCGCCTTAACATGATTTTTGTAACCCCGATTGATCGACAGGATATCCATGAACTTAGTTCTGTTTTGGATGACATCATCGACTACATCCGTGCTGCCACCATGAAACTCGCTCTTTTCGATGTGAAAGAGCCCACCAAACCTGCCAAAGAATTGGCTTCGGTGATTCTAAAGTCGGCGCAAGAAATTAACAAAGCACTCAATAACTTTGAAGACTTTAGAGACAGCTCGGTGCACACCGATAAGATTCGAGAGTACGAAAAGCTTGGCGACAGAATCAATCGCGAGGCCGTTAGCGATCTCTTTGATGGAACACTTCCGGTTTTGGATGTAATTCGATGGCAAGAGATTTACGAAAGCTTAGAAACCGCGATTGATCGATGTGAAGATGCAGCTCAAATCATTGATGGGATTACACTGAAGCATCGCTAACCATGAACAGAGCTTTTGTAATCTATTTCGACGGCGCCTCTAAAGGAAATCCTGGACCTGCAGGGATTGGTGGCGTCATTCTGGATGATCAAGGCAAGCTGCACGAAGTCAAACGGTTCATTGGAACAGCCACGAATAATCAGGCGGAGTACACTGCCCTTCTTGACACCTTGGAGCAATGCAAAAAGTTGGGAGCAAAAGTGGTTCAAGTGTTTTCGGACAGTGAATTGGTGGTTCGTCAACTCAATGGCGAATACCAAGTGAAAGACCCGAAATTAAGGGTGTTGTACGATCAGGTGAGAGCTTTGCGATCTGCATTTGAGCGGGTGAGTTTTCAACACGTTCCACGCGAAAAAAATAAGCATGCGGATGCCTTAGCCAATGAAGCCGTTCTTGGGAAAAAAGTGAATGGTCGCGAGGATTGGATTGTCGTTTCGCTCGACGCACCCAGTGCAGCTTCTTTGATCCAAGAGTTTCTCGAAACGATCCTAAAGAAAAGGAAACCCGTTTCAGAGGATGAACTTGACCTATCAGTTGTATCCCTTGCCGAGAAATTCAATCAAGAATTATCCGCAGGAAGCCCCAAGGCAATTCGATTGCGACTTCATCGAGATTGCCGTTCATTTCAAATGGAGTGGTGAAATCAATGCCTGAAACGGTGAAGTTTTGTGAAGAAGCGCTCGATTCCATCGAGCGGGAAAAAGCGGAGGTCATGATTTTTGGGCTTCCCTATCAAGGAACAGTCAATACCAGGCCAGGCGCAATCAAGGGGCCTCAAGCCATTCGAGTGGCTTCTCATTGCATTGAAACGTATTCTCCCTTTTTTGACAAAGATCTTCGAAGCGTGAACTTTTACGATGATGGGGATATTCCGGTCAAAGGAAAAGGAAAGATGGCCTTGGAAGCCATGGCCGGCGCCATTTGGAAACGGCTTCGAAAAGGGATTCGTCCCGTTTTTTTGGGGGGAGATCACAGTGTGAGCTACAGTGCCATTAAGGCCCTGGTCGGCAGAGGTGAAAAATTTAATATTGTGCATTTGGATGCTCATCCTGACAGCCAAGACAGCTTTGAGGGAGATTCATGGAGTTATGCCTCGGTGATGCGGCGAATCAAGAAAATTTGGGATGGAGAAATCTACCAACTCGGGATTCGAACCGCCACCGAAGAAGAGCTCGAGTACGCATCGAAAAACAATAAACTTTTCTTGTGCGATCGTTTTATCGAAGGGTTATCGCAAATCGAAAAAGAGACCAAAGGAAAGAACATCTATGTTTCGTTTGACATTGATGCTTTGGACCCAAGCCTTGCCCCTGGCACCTCGAACCCTGTTTGTGGTGGACTCCTTTGGGATCAAGTGAGGCTTTTGTTTAACACGTTAAAGAAAAGCAAGGTGATTGGTTTCGATGTGGTGGAAGTCGCACCAAATCTCGATCCTTCGGGGCTTACTCCTATTGTAGCGGCAGAAATCGTCCGGGATGGCATGCTCGCGTGGTGGGCTTAGAGGTGTGAACAACAGGTACGGGATTGAGGAATTCTACCTATCGTCAAAACTTCAAGGGAGCGTAAACCTCGCGAACGTTTTGGCGTAAATACGAACAAGGAGGTTCGAACGGAAGAATTTCGAAATCCCGCGAGAATAGGATATTCGAGCGGGAGTGGCGGCCCCGCCTCCATTGTGTTTGCAGGGCTTAGAGGTTGGCGGGATGAATTTTGCGACCCAGCGCAAAATTCAAATCGGCAGATTGAGGATTTCCGCCACAAGACGTGATCAGCGGAAATCCGAAATACTGGGAGGACAGGACGTCCGAGCAGTACGCGCTAGAGCAACTCAGCAAGTTAGTCGGCAAGAATATTTCGCGGGAGTGGCGGAATCGGCAGACGCGCTAGCTTCAGGAGCTAGTGGCCGCAAGGCCGTGTAGGTTCAAGTCCTATCTTCCGCACCAAGCAGCGCATCCGTGCGCTGGACGTTGCCAATGCTACCTTAAAGATAGTATCCGCGACATCGTGTCGCGGGGCCCCCCTAAAAGGCTCTCCACTGTCCCGCGGTTTATCACATCCATGTGACCGCGGGATGAATTCGTCCTGAATTCACATCCGTGGGAGATGGAGAAGAGTAATATCCGGTCATCCGTGACCGGGGCACCCAAGCTTGCTTTCGGTGTAAGCGATGACATCGGAAACATCCGTGTTTCGGGGCCTCCGATTTCTCCCTCACCAGAAAATCTCTTTTGACAGGATTTTGACAAGTTCCTGATACTCTTTCTTGGAGCCGGATTATCCACAGGGGAAACCTGAAAAGTCCGAAGAAGGGTAAAGGAGCGTCTTTAGTTATGGCCTCGAAGTTTGTGACGCAAAAGGAGTTCGACGGTTTCGTGCTTGACGTGCTGAATAACGTCGTGACCAAAGAAGACCTTTCAAAACTCAGGGAAGAACTTGACATTAAAATTGACAAACTTGAGTCCAAAGTGATGAATTCCTTTGATAGCGTTTGGGAACGATTTCACCAAGTCGATCTGCGATTTGAGGGCATAGAAGGGCGCCTCGATCGGGTGGAACACCGTCTCGATCAGATCGATGCGCGCCTGCAAAGACTTGAACAAGCTGTCGGTCAGATTCTTGAAAGATTGCCAAAGTAACTTTTAGCTCCCCCAAGGCCTGGTCTGTAGTGGGACATACCCCAATTAAGAAACCCCTTTAGATATCGTAGCCCCGAAGAATGCTTCTCCAAAGGGCTGTGTCACCAATTTCTTGTTTCAGGCAGGAAAGTTTTGTACAAGGGCTAAAATTTAAGGCTTTCTGTCATGAGCAATCAAGCCATTCAATCGATGCATAGTTTCAAAGCGAGATTCCAAACGGTCCTACAGGAATTTGGAGCACGTTGCCCTTTTCCTCAATTACCCGAAGTGATCGAGAGAGAAGTGCACAATCTCACGCTCAGAAACCGACATGACTTTGATTGCAAGGTCGCTCGTTTGGTTTCACCCCTAACGTACAACCAGGAGATCCATCCATCCTTCCGTGATTCGGCTCAGCGCTTGTATAACTTGGTCGTTGAAACCCGTTTTAGTCCCGAAAAAAGTGATCCCTTGCCAGAGGTCATCGCGAATTTCGATCAGGTTTCCGATGAACTCTACCGCGGGAGTCAGCCCACAGTTGAGGGACGCGAGTGGCTTGCGAATCAAAGAGGGATTCGCGCTTTCATTAGCCTTCGTGACGAGTTAACCCCACCGGAGTTGCGAAGCTGGCCCCACATTCGATACCATCACATTCCGATAACCGATGGGGGAACCGGCGATTTTGAAGCGGTAGAAACATTTATCGCTCTGGTCGACCAAACGGAAAACCAGCCGAGTTTTGTTCATTGCATGGCTGGGATCGGCCGAACGGGGATCATGGCGGCTTGCTGGCAAATCTCAAGAGGAGTGCCCACAGAAGACGCACTTGATCACAGTCTCCGATTTGGGAAAGAGAGAGGTTGGCTGAACGAGAAGCAACGAACTTTTATCCGACAGTTCGGAGCGATCGCAGCGTCACGATCCAAGTTCTCGGGACTTTAGCTGCTGTGAGAACATCTCGGTCTTTCGAAATGTTCTCACAATTTTAACAAATAACTCCTGTTTGTTATTGAATCTTGCTTGATTCCAATCGTCTTCGTAAGCTATAATTTGGTTATGCCTGACACGACAGTAAACTTAAACCTTGTTCGTTTAGCAGGCGCTTCGCAAGCTCGCGC
The DNA here is from genome assembly GCA_013286945.1 of Candidatus Melainabacteria bacterium. Taxonomy (GTDB): domain Bacteria; phylum Vulcanimicrobiota; class JABDET01; order JABDET01; family JABDET01; genus JABDET01. Next base: position 5,670 of record JABDET010000064.1, on the reverse strand, counting down.
GGTAGCAGATGCTACTTTTGCCGATCGTCCATTTCGTTTGGCGTTGGCAGGCTACGGACGTCCGAAAGTCGACACTTATGAGCCCCACACACGCCTTTTCGTTAAATCGGTGATCGATCGATTGGGAAGTGACAAGGTAGGCATGGTCACAAGCCCAACAGAAATGAACAAGCAAAGTATCGATATCATTGGAATCACATTAGCTCAACAAGGGAATATCCCACTCCTGTTTGCCACCGCAGAACATTATCTTCCCTGGATTGACCTCAACCAACTTCCAGAATCGGTGAATAAAGCTCACTTCATTAATACACCAAAGTATGTTTTTCCAAGCAAGGAGGAGTATTCGGAGGCTACCGCCATCGCTTCGAACGCGCTCCTCCTAACAGGAGGCGCGGACGCAACCGTTGGCGATTTTGTCAATGCGGTAAGAGAAGGGAATCAAGTTGTGATTCTGGACAACGAAACTCTTGGGGGTGTTAACTGGAATACGCAGAAGCAAAGCCCTTTCAATGCCAGTCGATATCTTGTCGAGCAACTTGAAGCCAATCAGGGTGGAAAGGCCTTACCCTGGCCTGAGTGCAACGGCTTTTCACCGCAGTTGTTAGCGGAAAATGCGAGGGGGATTTCCGAGAAGGTTTTCGTCATTGCGCTTCACCATGAGTCTGAAATTTCGGAAGCGGCAACAAGAGCGGCTCGTTTTATCTCGAAGCATAAACATGGCCGCGTGATCGCGGGGTGAGTTCGCAATGAGACCCCGCGGTTTATCACATCCTGTGACCGCGGTGTGAATTCATACTGAATTCAGATAAGTTTCGAGGAGGCGAGCAGCATCGACAATCGTCTTGATCCCAGGATGAGAAATATCCCGTGCGGGTTGAAGGTGTGGGCGCGATGCACTGCGGCGTGATAATCTCTCGACAAAGGCGGGATCTTTAAGCCGCTCCGCTCGCTTTGCTCTTCGTTTAATCCAATGCTCAACGTCTTCTCTTAAGGATTGATTCTGGCTGTTGAGTGATGAAAAGTATTTCTCGGAGAGTTCCCGATTCTTCGGAAAACTGAGATCCAGTCTTTGGATATCGTTCCAAAGTCCCTTAAAGTGGTCGATTAAATTCAGCGTGTATTCTGGAAGAAGATCAGGAAATGTTTCGCTAAGCATCATCCGATCGCCGGAAAGATAATTGGTGTAAAGTGGGAGACTGTTGGGGAGCCGAGTGAGATCGGCCGGTTTCTGGAACTCGCTTAAAAATTCTCCTCCGGCATCCCCGCTCCCCGTCATGAATGAATGGCCGATACTTCGTATGGTATTCCCCACAACCCATGAAGGGAAATGGAGATGAGTCATTTGTTTAGCTTTGGAAAGAAGCAAGGTGAGCGCCACCATGTCAGGGCACGTCCCCAGGTACAATCTTGAGGTTCTCTGGATCACTTCCATCGCAAGGTCACGTCGAAAGAAATAGTAACCTGGAAAGGGAACTGTGGTGGCCATTGGTTTCTTTCCAAACAAATCGGCAACGATATCTTTCCGATTGTATTTTCGAACTTCTCGGCTGAAACTTTGAATGTGGATGACGCTTGAGCCCTCCCGATGAACGGCGAAATTAGCGCCAACAATATCGCTCGGATCGTCTTTTAAGACGGTTGACAATTGGTTGAGGTAATTCGGGCACCAGGCATCATCGTCGGCAAGAAGGCCGATGTATTCGCCCGTTCCCCGATCGAGTACCGCTTCAAGGGCAAAGCTCCAACTGTCAACCATCGAGAGTCTTTGCGCGCTTCGACCATAGTGAATCTTAAGCGTGGGAAATTCTTTGGCGACCTGGGCCGTATCATCTTCTGAAGCGTTGTCTGAAACGAAAACTTCAAAGTCCTGGAAAGTTTGAGTCGAAAGACTTTTGAGCGCGAAACGGAGATATTCAGCTCGCGTCCGCGTGGGGACCATCACAGAAAACATCGGCATGGCTAGGACTTAGACCGATGTCGTTGTTTGAATTCATGGCGGCTTTCGATGCCACTCCCAAGGGCTGCGAGACACGCGACTCCGGCAGCACCAAGGAGTCCGGTCGTGTGGCCGAATCGCCACAGTCCGTAGCCAACAGCACTTCCGAGGAGCGACCCTGAGAAAAGAGCGACATTCTTCTTCCATTGCGGGACAGGGGCGTTGGAAGTCGGGTCGGGGACTCGGGCTAACCCGCTAATCGCCCCTGCAAAGGCTCCAACAAGCATCGCCGCAATGCATCGGGGACGAGTTGCACCCAAGAGCGTGGGAATGCCGAAGGAAAGCGTTCGCAACAAGAGGCCGCTTGCTCCGTCCCAGAAATCGGGAGACGAACTCCCGCGCCATGGGATAAATCGATCGCCGCTTTCTCCACGGATTTCAAAAGAATTTGCGGGAACAACTTGTGCGGGTTTGAGTATTTCAGGCGTTCCTCGATCGCCAAGGTCAGTCGTGACGTGAGAAATCATAAGAAATTAAATTTCCATTTTGCCTTTGAAAGGCCTTCTCTTGCAGGATTCGATCCATCTAAAATCCAATTTAGCCATCTGGCAAATGTCGAAAAACTACACGGTACGGTTTTCATCTTCCTCCGCCAGGATAGTTCTGTCACTTTTTCTTCTTCTAGGGCTTGCTTCATCTCCAGCGTTTGCTGACCCAGCAGCGGATAGCGGTCTAAAATTAGAGTCGGTAATTATGGGTGAATTCATCTCGCACTTTCAAACAGCTGCCGGATCGTCCGTAACTTTTCCAGAGTTCATGTTAAAGGCAGGACTTCGGGTGACCCCGCGCATTCGAATCGGACTTCAGCATTATCGTGGAACAAGTCCATTTAATAATGGCTTTCAAGCGTCGGTGGGAGATTTCGAAGGGCGTGTCTTGTATCGCTTGGACGATCCAAGCCGTGTTTCTGTCGGGGATTCCCCCTTCCAGAACATCCATGGATGGGTGAGTTGGCACATTTGGAGTTCCACCGATAAGTTTGGCGGCGCAAACTTTCGAGAACGGGATGAAGGGGCCGGATTTGGTTTTAGCCGTGGGGCGCTCCGGCGTGGGCTATCCTACTGGTATAGTTTCGCCTTATACCCTTCCGTGCGCACGCAGATTGGAGATGCGGTCAATGCTTACACAGTCGAAGGGGGCCCTGTTGTCAACTTTTCCGATACGCTGGCAGCTCAATTGGGCTACCGTCTCCAAACGCTTAAGACCGGGCTTGAACGACGGAATCGTGCTCAAGAACAAGGCTTCACTTTAGGACTTCGCGGAAGTTTCTAGATTTCCACAGAACTAAAACGCGCTGATCGGGTTACTTCCCGACTTCTGATTGTCGAAAACGGTGTCGGGAATTCCTTTGTTGATCTGATAGTGACTGAAGTTCGTGATGATTTCGGCTTGAATATCGGGTGAATCAATATCGGTTTCCATGTCTTGGACCACATAGATGTTGTCGGTTTGAATGTATTGTTTTCGCTGAACCAAGGTTGATCCATCATCAAAGCTCAAGATGACTTTAGGCATGGTGTAATTTTGTGAATTGACCCAAAGAACAATTTTTTGGATGCTTTCTTTTGTTTTTGGGATGAGGCGAATGACATAGCAGTTTGCCCCTTGCAAACTGGTTTCATCCACCACGCGGGCGTCATAACCTTGGGTGATGTTTTTCTGCAAACTGGCCAAAAGGTTCGTGGTGCGGAAAGCATTGTCTTCACGGGAAACTAAGAAGTCGGGGACTTCACGAAGTTTCAGTTTAAACTTGTCTGGCTTCTTGTAGTAGAAGTCTCCTCCCACGTTAAAGTGCATGCCAAGACGCGAAAGGTTAAGGTGGAAGTTCACTTGTGCGGAAAGGTCTTTCACCTGACTTGAGCTTTCCGAGATTCGCTCGAAGAGCTCACTGGTCTTAAGTGGGACTCGAGGATGAGTCTCCTTTACTTTTTCACTCTTGTCGAGGGAAGCGTACCCCGGGGAAAAAAAGAGAAAAAGAATACCACAGGCTAGCCATTGAGAACGAAAACGGACCATTTTCCCTTTTCACCTATCTCTTTTGCCTGGTCCACTCCATGTTCCAGGCCTATTCCCCGAAGACGAGAGCCAAAACGTGGCTTTGCAGAGCGGTTTTTCGGTGATGGTTCTCCTCTTATTATACCTCAAAGCAAAGGAGGAAGCAATGGAATCCGTGTAAAAAAGGGTTGCCATGACAGCAAAAATATTGGATGGGCGGCAGTTAGCCGGCAAGATTAAGCAGGAGTTGAAAGGCCGGCTCGAGACCGTGAAGCGCGAGACCAACCGAGTTCCTGGTTTGGCGTACCTCTTGGTGGATGACGACCCGGTTTCCAAACATTACATTGCGGGGAAGACCAAAGCATGCAATGAAATCGGGATGAACTCCTTTGTGGAGGTTTTGCCTGCCAACATTCTCGAAGAGGCGTTGTTGTACAAGATCGATTCGTTGAATGCACGCCCTGAAGTGCATGGAATCATCGTTCAGCTTCCTCTTCCGGAACGGATCAACGTTCATCGGGTGCTCGAGCGGGTTCATCCAAAAAAAGATGCGGATGGATTCCACCCCTACAATCGCGGACTTCTTTTTTCTTCTCACACCGCCATCGTCCCGTGCACCCCGAAGGGAATTATCGCATTACTGAAAGAGAATCAAATTCCACTCGAAGGGAAACATGTGGTGATTCTTGGAAGAAGCCTTGTGGTGGGACGCCCCCTTCTCATGCTTTCTCTAAACGAAAATGCGACAGTGACGATTTGCCACTCAAAAACCGAAAACCTAAAAACCTTCACCCGTTCAGCAGACATTCTGGTAGCGGCGATTGGGAAGCCCAAATTCGTGACAGCAGAACATGTTAAACCCGGGGCTGTCGTCATCGATGTCGGGATTCATCAAGTGGAGGGGAAACTTGTCGGCGACGTGGACGCAGATTCAGTGTCTCAGGTCGCCAGTGCCATGACGCCGGTGCCAGGTGGCGTTGGGCCGATGACGGTGGCGATGCTCCTGACAAACACGTTTCAGGCTTTTCAGAATGCGCTTGCTGATGAAGCCGGAGCCACGCTCAAGCCGACTTCTCATTTGGGCCGATAGGTTGACCCGGTCAATCGAAAAGGGATTTCAGCTTACACCCGGAAATTTTGGACAGGGAGAAAAATTTGGAAACAAAGGACAAGAGACAGTCCAAACGCGTTAATCACGACATCAAGGTCCGTTATTATTTCGGCTCGAACACCGAACCGATCCAGGTCTTCACTGAAGACATCTCAAGTGGCGGCATTCGCATTCACAACCCCTTTCCGATTGATCAGCGCTATCAATTTCCGATGCACATTTTTCTTGACCAAGATGCCAGCGCGGTGGTGAAAGTGATTGCACGAGTGGCTTGGCAACGGAAAAGAGACGATGTGTCGATCTGGGAGATGGGCCTTGAGTTTGTTCAACTTGACGAGCACGATCGGGTTCTCCTCAGCCAGTTTGTTCAAGACGTGGAAACGTAGAAGCTTAGACTTTCTGTTTTTTTCCTCGAAACGGACTTTGACGGTCCAGCTCATGGCGCCATGCAAACCAGAAAATCCCATACAATGGAACCTGTCTGTACTCCATTCCCTCCCCTCATCGGATTGCCGCCATGAGAGACCAAACTCTCAGAAGCTTTGGGATGGGTTTTCGCGCCCGC
>JABDET010000063.1 GCA_013286945.1 Candidatus Melainabacteria bacterium | reverse complement strand
ACCTTGAGTTGGTCGTGTTTCTCCCCCATGGCCTCGGAGAAGTCTACCAGTGTCGTCTTGGCTTTACGAACGTCTTCTATGTTTTTGATTTGGAAAGCATTCAGATTCTGGACCGTGGCTTCAAGCAAGTCGATAATTTGTTGGTTAAGGATCTCCTTAATGGTTTGGTGAATAAGACTTCGTCCATGTCCTGCTCTCGATTCTTGGTTTACCCGCGACCAAGTTTCATTCCATAACGGGATGTCCCTCAGTGCCTCGGGCTTGATAATGCCGGAAGTTAAACCATCGTCCAAATCATGACCCCCATAAGCAATCTCATCACTTTTATCTCCCACCAGGGTTTCTAGGTTAGGAGAAAACTGGGGCTCGTATTCCTGGACCTCTGGGCGTGTTGGCTGAAGTGTGTGTTTCACGATTCCTTCTCTCACCTCCCAAGAGAGATTCAGTCCTGGAAAATTGGGATAACGATCCTCCAAAATCTCAACGATTCGGAGCCCTTGCATGTTGTGGTTAAAGCCTCCGTGGGCCTTCATCAGTTCATCGATGGCTTTCTCACCCGCGTGTCCAAAAGGAGAGTGGCCCATGTCATGGGCCAGCGCGAGGGTCTCGGTAAGGTCTTCGTTAAGGCTTAAAGCACGCGCAATCGTTCGCGCGATTTGTGCCACCTCAAGGGAATGGGTCATCCGAGTGCGATAGTAATCCCCTTCATTGTAAAGAAAGACTTGAGTTTTGTTTTCGAGGCGACGAAAGGCGGATGAATGAATAACGCGGTCACGATCACGTTGGAAAGCAGTACGATGAGAATGTTCTGGTTCGGGATAGCGTCGCCCTCGACTCTCACTTGCAAGGACTGCATAAGGAGCTAAAAGTTCTTTTTCCTTTGCCTCAAAATCGTGTCGGGTCATGATCAGGGGGGCCCGGTTGCGGAGCATGAGCGTTTATCTTGCGGAAACGCGCAACCCTTGAGGAGGAGCAAAATGGATTTTTGATTCATCGGCCACGACAACCTCTTCCACAATCTCGCTTCCTCGTTCCCGGAACCATGTGACAACTTCCTGAAGTTTATCTTCAGAAACTGAAGCCGCCGAAGATAAGCCAACTGCAGGAAGGGAATGAAACAACGACTCTTGGCCAAACAATTCTTTAACATCATCAATCAGGTAAGCCGGAATTTTTTGATTACTTGCTTCCGCGAAAAAGGCTGCCTTCAGGGCTCTTTCCGCTACCTCTCGCATTCGGTGGGCATTGGAACTGTTGGACGAACCAACAATCACGATGGCTCTTGCTCCACGATTCACCATTTCCTTTACCGCATCTTGACGGTTTTGAGTCGCATAGCAAATGTCTTCGCTTCGGGGAGCAATCATTTTGGGAAAACGTTCTTTCAAAACGGCTAGGATTTCGGCTGTGTCGTCGAGCGACAGGGTGGTTTGCGTTGTCAAGGCAAGCTTCTCAGGATTTTCCACCTGGATTTTTCGAGCGTCTTCAACAGTTTCTATTAGGCGCATGTGATCCGGGGCTTCTCCCATAGTTCCCATGGTTTCGTCATGACCCGCATGGCCAATGTAAAGAATTGTGTAGCCTTGGTCAGCATATTTTTTAACCTCGCGATGAGGTTTTTCAACCAAAGGACAGGTGGCATCCACCCAGTTGAGTTTTCGGTGCTCGGTTTGCCTTCGGACTTCCGGAGAAACGCCGTGAGCACTAAAGACGACCGTTCCTCCCTCAGGGATTTCGATAATGTCATCGACAAAGCGAACATCGCTTTCTTCAAATTTTCGTACCACGTGTGTGTTGTGCACGATCTGATGATAGGAGTAAATCTGCTCTTGTGGGTTGCTGTTTTGTACCCGTTCGAGCACTTCGATGGCGCGTTCAACCCCTGCGCAAAAACCGCGAGGTGAAGCCATCAGAATTTTCTTCGGCCACAATCCATTATTTTGTTGAAGCATATGGATTTGTTCCACTCTTATGAATAAAGCCCTTTCAATTCACGAGCGTTTTTAAGGATTCCTTAAGAATGTCGCCGACTTTTTGTGGATTTGCCTTTCCCTTCGTCTTCTTCATGATGGCTCCAATCAAGAAACCAAAAGCCTTTTCTTTTCCTGCGCGATACTCTCCAATGGCGTTGCTGTTGGCTGGATCTTGAACCACCTCGTTCACAACAGCAAGCAAGCTTGCATCATCAGAAATCTGCGTGAGGCCTTGGGCATCAATCAAGGCTTGAGCCGTTTTGCCACTTGACATCATTTCGGGGAGGATTTCTTTGGCTATTTTCCCACTTACGGTCCCCTTTTCGATGAGGGCAATGAGCTCGACTAAAGCACCTGGTGTCAGACGAGTTTCCGTAATTTCAATATTTTTTTCATTCAGGTATTTAGAGACATCACCCCGCATCCAGTTGCAAATGTCTCTTGGAAGATTTCGCAAGCTGACGGCTTGGTCAAAGAATTTTGTGATGGACGGATTCCCAACTAGAAATTCAGCTTCATCAAGCGAAAGGCCAAGGTGTTCCTGGTAGCGGATTAATCGGGCTTCTGGGAGCTCAGGCAAGGATTGACCAATCCGATTGTGCCATTCTTTTTCGATGAGAAATGGAGACAGGTCAGGTTCTGGGAAATAGCGGTAATCGTGGGCTTCCTCTTTACTTCGCATGGAAAAGGTTACCTTCTTGCTCTCATCCCATGCCCGAGTCTCCTGAATCAAGCGTTCCCCATGTGCGAGTGCATTTGTTTGCCTCTCGATTTCGAATGTGAGGGCCTCGCGGACACTCCTAAACGAATTCATGTTTTTTACTTCAATCTTTGTCCCCAGCTCCTTTGTTCCCTGGGGGCGAATGCTGACATTGGCATCACACCGCATTCTTCCCTCTTCCATTTTGCAGTCACTAACCTCCAACACTTGCAAGGTTAACCGTAGTTTTTGGAGAAACTCAACGGCTTCTTTCGGAGAACGCATGTCCGGTTCAGACACAATTTCAATAAGCGGAACACCAGCCCGGTTGTAGTCCAAGAGGGTGTAAGCGGAGTACCCGATTCGTCCTCCAACAATGGTGGCTCCGGCGTTTTCGCTCGGATCCTTTGGGGCAACGTGGATCGATTTTCCAGTATCCTCTTCGAGGTGAATTCGAGTAATCCCGACGGTTTTTTCTTCAGAAACGCTCTTGTCTGCGCTGATTTTGATTCCACCACGAACAGAGAACGGGAGATCGTATTGTGAAATCTGGTAATTCTTAGGCATGTCTGCATAAAAATAATTCTTTCGATCGAATTTACTTCGTTGTGGAATCTCGCATCCAAACGCAAGTGCTGCACGGAGGAGAAGCTCGATGGCTCTTTCGTTCACGACAGGAAGAACCCCGGGCAGGCCTAAACACACAGGGCAAACTTGGGTATTGGGAGAGCCTCCGAAGCCATTGACACAACCGCAAAAAAGTTTGGTCTTCGTTGCAAGCTCTACATGAATCTCCAGTCCAATCACGGGTTCAAAAGATGTCATGGCTCAAGCATGAGGGGTCTCATGGGGGAGGCAGTTAAATTCCTTAGCGACGGTCTGAAGGGCTTCGTCGGCATAAAAGGTGATCCGCTTTAGGGTGTTCTGAAGTTCTGCTTTGTGAAGGTTTTCTATTTCGCGACGGTAACCCACGAAAACAGAATTGTCAAACAAAGAGTAAGCACATCCAAACAATGCATGGTTCAATTCGCAAAGTTTTTCATACAAGCGATGAGTCTCTCTTTCCGGAACAGCAAACAAGGGAGCCATCACGGAAATATAATTCCATTCGTTGTGGGTGTAAAGGTCGATGTAAACCGCAGAGAAATTCGAATAGAAAAGCCATGAGGCGAACCCATCTTCAACTGGATCGATTCGATCCCTTTCGGGATCGAGTCCCACCTCTCGTAACACTTCTTCTACAAGGGTTGATGCTTTGTAGAGTGTCGATTTGCCTCGGTTTGCAGTCACCTAGGGGTGATTCGCCAAGTTCGGCTTAATTCTTTCTTGTTTGGCATCATTTTAAAAGCTAAACATCGGGATGAAGGAGACTCCTTTTGGAGGACGAAATGAGGGAAGAAATCGAAAAGGAGGAAATGGTTGATCGTTTGTATTCGGTGTGGAGAAAAAAATGAAGAAGGACAAAAATATTGCCAAAAATGTAAGTCGCTTCTTCTTCCCATTTCCGAATCGGTAGCAGGTCCTCCCCCAGAGCGAATCAACATCCACTATAATCAGCTCAAAGAGGCTTCTGAAAAAATCCTGGCCAATGGCCTGTCGCCCGAAGAATTCGTTGCTGTCCTTGATCGAATCTACGCAAAAATTTCAACGCACCTCCAAGAGATTCATTCCATGGAAATTCCTGAAGACATTCGTGCGACTTTTGATGAGCAGCTTGAATTGGGTGTTTCGGGAATTCATCATTTTCTACAAGGGATTGATGAAATGCGCCTTTATGTACAAGACTCGGATCCAGAGCACATCAAGATCGGAATGGAACTCAGCTATTCGGGAAATGAAGAGCTTAATGATGCGCTCGATATGGCTCGAGAAAACATTCGAAAACTCAAGGACATGGGAATCGAATCCGAATTTGACACCCGCGACAAACCGCTCTAATTGAAGATCGAAGAGGACCGGCGACCTACATGTCTCGGGCGGTTGAAATGACAGCTTCAAGACCATACTTCAGGGTAATCATGTCAAGGGAGGTTGGTTTTCGGAGCGCAACGACATCAAGCTCCTTCACCTCTGGGAGGGCATTTCGAACTACGCCGAACTGGCTTTCTTCAGTGACTTGAAGGAGAAAACGGAGAGAATTTGGGCGAATCTTGTCAGGGGATACTTCTTCGAGGCCTGTGGTAATCGCAATGATGTTGACGCGATGACGAGCCATCAAGGAAGTAATCTCACTCAGAACGCCAGGGCGATCTCGTAAGACCTTGCATTCAAGATACCAAATTTCCATGGGAAGGCATTCCTTTCGCTTTCGGATTATTTCAGTTGCCTTGTCTTGGCTGGCTTCTTAGGGCGCATGAGGTTTACCTGAATCAATCGCCAGCCCCCTTTTTCGAGAACCAAAACAACCTCTCCGGTGTATGTTTTCTTACGCCAGCTCTTTTCCTCTTTCTCTCTCAGAAGTCCCGTAAGGGTTAGATTGACTTTGGCGAGGTGGGAATCTGATGTGAGAAGCGCTGTGGTCATGATTTTTACCGATTGGATGCGCCTGGCTCCAGCGTGAAACTCTCCATAGGTGATCTCTTCTTGCAAGGGTTTTGAGAAATAAGCATATGCTTTTCGATACTCTCCTTGATTAAGAAGGAAAACAAATGCTCGTATGGTTTCTGTTGGCGGTACGGACGACCGAGAGAACGCGTATTCACCTGTGCATAGAACGATCCAGAAAGCGAACCCTTGAAGAGCTAACCTTTTCAGAAAAGAATTAATGCGGGATATTCCACTCATCCGTGTGAGGGGATAGGGGAGGAGACGGAGGAGTCTTTTTTTGTGGTGGCGTAGGAGCTTGTTTCTTGGTTTGCTCTCCTGCAGCTTGAGAAGTCTCCTTTTTTTCACCTTCAACAAGGCGAACAGTCAAGGGATACTCCACCACCAACTTGCTATTCAAGAAATTTTGAATCCAGTAATGTCCTTCTTCCTGAAATTCCAGGTCAGCAAAAACATTGATCATAAGCTGTGGCGTAAATGCGTTTTCGAGTGAAAAAGTTTGTTCTCCCGTTTCGATGAAGAGCGTAGAGCGATCGGGCTTTAAAATTTTAACGGCTTGTTTGTAGCTTCCTTCGCCATTGGCCCAACAGTTAATGACATGAAATCGATCCATCCGAAAGGGAAGATGGGGGAAAGGAAGCTCATAAAAAAGATATTGAAGCGTTGGGGGCTTTCGTTCCTCTTCGACCAAATCAAGACACATGACCGAAAATTGAAGGCTTGGTTCTTTAGGCATAAGTTGGGTTCTTCGTGAGTGGCGATAAAGTTCCTTTGCTTTTCCCGTAAGGAAAGAGGGATAGAAATCGTGAAACTTTGAGATCCGCTTCTCCGAGAGTAGCGTACACTCCATCTGTTCGGAGAACGGCTTCAGCGCACCGGTATCCACTCCTTACTGCCCCCTCCATGGTGGATGGCCATCCGGTATCGGTCCAGTCTCCTGCAAGATAAAAGTGAGGAATGGGAGTGTTTTGGGAAGGTCGAAAAGCATCGCAGCCAGGTGCAGGAGAGAAGGTGGCTCGCGCTTCGCGCACAACCTTCGCTTTGAGGAGATTGGCGTCTCTTGACCCCGGAACATATTTTCTGAGTTCAGTTAGGCCGAGCTGAATGATCGCTTCATTGGTTTGACTCATCAAATCGCGACACGCACTTACGACTAATTGTACGTAGTGAAGCCCACCCTCCGGGGGTTTCACAAAAAACCAATGGATGGGAGAACCTGGGAGCCCGCCGAACGGGAAGTCGGAAATCTTTTCAGAAAACCAAAGGTGAATTCCGAGGATTGGAGCCATTTCCAAACGCCTGAATCGAGAAAAAAATGGCTGATTGGCTACACTGTCTGGCAAAATGGGCAAGAGATTATAAAAGGGAAGAGCAGAGATCAATTCATCAGCCTCGAGAAGTGTGCCATCATCCAGAAGCACTTTGGGTCTTTCTTCAAACGCAATTCGACTCGCCTTGCCTTGGACATGTTTTACCCCTCGTTCCTTGAACAATGTTTCTGCCGCTTGATGATAAAGTTCAGTTAACGAGACGTTGGGGACACCCAGAAGCGCAGCCTCCCGATCAGGGAGGAACGACTCGCGGAGTACCATGATTCCATATTTGGCGGAGGTTCGCTCAAGGGTTTCATTCAGCGTGGAAATGAGAATCAGATTCCAGAAGTTGTCGATGATCGGTTTGGATTGGTGTTCTCTCTGCAACCATTCGAGCATGGTGAGGGAATCCAGTTGTTCATCGTTTTCCTTGAGCCAGAGCAGTTTCGAAAACAAGCGAATCACACCAAGTTTTTCGCTGAGAGAAAAGAGTGGAGCCTTGAGAAATGCGGGTAAGAAATGGAACGGAACCGGGCATTGCGATGGACCAAGCGTGGAAGTTTTTCCGTTGGCGAGAAAGGGGACAATCTTGTGAAACGTGATGTTGTTTCTGGTATTTAATGCCTGCAAAAGATGGAGAAGATTAACGCAGCATCCGAGCAAGACATGTTGGCAATTATCAAGCCAGCCCCCTTCATGAGGAAAAGCCGATGCTCTTCCTCCGAGGATGCGGTGGCGCTCAACTAAGGTGATCGCGTAACCCCGTTCCGAAAGGGCTGAAGCTGCTGCAATTCCGGCAAGACCCCCGCCAAGAACCAGAAGCGATTTCTTCACAGGACTGGCGCGGGAATAGGCGCTCGCCATGCACGAAAAACAATTGAGAGCTTTTCAAGAAGGGAAAGCCGAATCTGCTTTTCAAAGAGAAGTTCGTGTTCCTTGTAGATCTTCTCAAGAAGTCCACGATAAATCCCGATCAAGGCAGACAAGGCTTTTTGACAGTCGGGTTCAACGAGTGGAACCAGTTGTTCAGCTTGATGGTAGTAATCACGCGCACGTTCAATTTGAAAATGCAAGAGCCGCCGGAAATGATCGTCGACCACCCCTTGCCTTAGGCTTTCAACGGGGTATCGGAATTTTTTCAGGTCATCAAGCGGGAGATACACTCGATTTCCTGTCCCGTCTTCGCGGATGTCTCTCAAAATGTTGGTGACCTGAAATGCAATTCCAGCTGATTCAGCCAACTGAAGGGCCCGGGGGTCTTTAAACCCAAAGATGTGTACGCAAACAAGTCCCACAACACTGGCGACGCGATAGCAGTAAGTGTAGAGCTCTTCAAAGTTTTGGTAGCGGTCTTTTTCAAGATCCATTTGAATGCCATCAAGAAGTTCGAAGAAATAGTTATGCGGGATATTGAATTGCTTCACGGCGTCGACAAAAGCAGGAAGGATGGGATGATCGATGGGCCCATCTTCAAGCGCAATTTTCACCGATTGGCGCCAAGCCTGTAATTGGCTGGACCTTTCTTTGGAGAGACTGGAATCAACGACATCATCACTGTGTCTCATGAAAGCATAAACGGCGTAAATGGCTTTTCTTCTATTCTTGGGAAGCAACAGAAAAGCGTAGAAGAAGTTCCTCGCTTTTTGGCGGGTGACTTGTTGGCAAAGGCGGTACGATCGTTTGAGTGAATGCATCGTTATCCAAAAATAAACGACTTAAAAAGAGAAAACGTGATCTTGAGCTTTGTTCCACGAGATACCACCGGGCGTGTTGACAAAACATCGTAGTCGACTTTTTCGATCCCTTTAAGAACAGCTAAACCACCCAAGGAAAAGGCTTCGAGGTCAATTTTAAACAAGCCCTTCACCTGCTTCACCAAGGCCAACCCGTGATAAAAAAGTTCTTGAGTGCGATCCACTTGGAATGCCATTAAGGCTTTGAATTCCTTCGTTGCTCGCTTGGCTTTCAAGTCTTCTTCAGTGACCTTGAATCGATGGAGGTCTTCCAAAGGCAAATAGATTCGTCCAATCGCAAGATCCCGATCCACATCTTGCCAGAAATTGGCTAATTGGAGGGCTGTGCAAGTAAAGTCAGATAGTTTTTGTCGTTCGGGATCGCGATATCCGAAGAGGTAAAGAACCAGATGACCGACTGGATTGGCTGAGTATTCGCAGTAGTTCAAGACTTCAGAAAAAGTTTGAAAACGTGTCTTGGTTTGGTCTTGTTTGAACGCTTGGATTAATCGCCAGAAGGGCGCCTTTGGGAGATCAAACTTCGCGATGGTCTCCTGGAGTGCCACATACACAGGATGGCTCACAACGCCTTGGTAGCATTGATCTAATTCATGCTCCCACGCTCCGAGGAGTTCGAGCGACCGGTTGGGATCTCCCACTTCATCCCCCAAGTCGTCGGAATGACGGCAGAAGGCATAGATGTTGTACATGTGTTGGCGAAGCTCGCGGGGAACGAAAAAACTCCCCACGGTAAAATTTTCATAGTGGGTCTTAGCCAAGTCACGACAATAGCGCTCTGCCTCTTGTTTGGTCCAGTGTTCGTGTTGAGGGGGAGCCAATGGGATATCCCGAACCATGCGTCAGGTCTTCATGAAAATAAGGGGTTTTTCCTGCCTTATGAGAATATTGAGCCTAATGATTGGAAGCAACGACGAAGAAAGTGTTTTGGTTTCTTCGGGAGGCGTGCTCTACCGTGTCGGCGAGAAGCAATATGAGGTTTGTTTAATTGCTAAACGCGAGACGAAAATCTGGGCTCTGCCGCGTGGACGAGTCGAGCCAGGTGAGACCCCTCCGGAAACAGCCATCCGCGAGATCCGGGAAGAGACAGGTTTTGTTTCAAAGATCTTGGAGAAAATTGACGAGATCCACTTTCAGTTTTATTCTCGAAGTGATGATCGATTCATCCGCCGCATCGTTCATTTCTACTTGATGTCTTGTGAAGATGGAGAACCTGGAAAACTTGACGAAGAGGTGGACACCGCAGAGTGGTACCCAATGGAGCGTGCCGTTCGTACGTTAAAATATGAAAACGAGAAAGAAATTTTGCGGAAAGCAAAACGCATCTTGGAGAAACAAAAGGGGACTTGAACTGAGGTTTTTAGTTTTGATAGACGAGATGAAGCCCTTGCACCCAACTTCCTAATCCGAGGTTAATCCAAAACCGGTCACCGCAATTAAGACAACAATATTCGCGCAAACTCCCGGGGAGGTCCCATTGATGGTCCTCTGTCATGATTCCCTTGCAGCGAGTGCATTTATGCATGATCGTTTTCCTAGTAAAATTACACCTTTAGTATAGCGAATTCATGCGAGGATTGCAAGATCTTGACAAATCTTCTCCGCTTGTTCTCTCAAAAAGCCCGACAGAGGAGGGATGTCAAAGAAATAGACAAGCTTTGAGCGTATCGTGTGACGGGATCTTGCCTTGACAACTCGAATGTTTTTACTTATAATCACCATGGCGATGTAGCTCAGCGGTTAGAGCAGCGGAATCATAAATTCCGTCATCCTGACGGAATTCTATTCCGAGAGGAAGTCGGCATCCATGCCTCCAATATAGGTGCGGAATAATCCGTTGGTCCGGGGTTCGGAGTCGGAATCTACATCGGAGTCCAGGATGGACTCCATCATTCCGACCAAGATTTGACACGGAAGTCAAATCTTCATCCCTGCATCAAATATACATTTAAACCATTGCGTGATATGCTTGTTCCACTTGGATTTTCTTGACAATTTGAGCATTTTC
>JABDET010000062.1 GCA_013286945.1 Candidatus Melainabacteria bacterium | reverse complement strand
AGGAAGCGGCGTCGAAGAGCTTCGAAAGTCAATCGAAAAGCTCACGAAACGCGCTCCTGGTCAGATTAACATTAACGTGCAAGAAGTGAAGCAGCCCGAACTCGAGGCCAAGCTGGTTGGCGAGAACATCGCAGAGCAGTTGGAAAAGCGTGTGGCCTTCCGTCGCGCCATGAAACAATCCGCTCAGCGCGCGATGAAAGCGGGAGCCAAAGGAATTCGCATTCAAGTGAGTGGTCGTTTGGCGGGAGCAGAAATTGCTCGAACTGAACGGACTCAGCAAGGAAAAGTTCCGTTGCACACGTTGCGTGCAGACATTGATTTCCATGTGTCTGAAGCCAAGACCACCTTTGGTCGCATCGGCGTGAAAGTGTGGGTTTATCGTGGCGATATCACCACGAACTCTGTGCGAATGGAAAGGGGGCGAGCCATCGGTGTTGATGCCAAAGCGAGTCAAATATAGAAAGCAAGGTCGAGGGCGGATGAAAGGCAAAGCCACCCGTGGCAACACGTTGGTTTATGGAGAGTTTGGCTTACAAGCCATGGAACCCTCTTGGATCACGGATCGACAAATCGAAGCGGCTCGTGTGGCGGTGACCCGGCACATGAAGCGCGGCGGAAAAGTTTGGATTCGGATTTTTCCCGACAAACCGGTTACGAAGAAACCGGCTGAAACCCGAATGGGAAGTGGAAAAGGCCCCCCGGAATATTGGGTCGCCGTGGTCAAAACTGGCCGTATACTTTTTGAAGTCGGTGGAATCACGAATGACTTGGCTCGTGAAGCCATTCGATTAGCTTCTTTTAAATTCCCAATTCGTACTCGCTTTATTGCGCGTGAAAAGGTGGGAGCTTAATCATGAAAATTAAAGAATTTCGAAAAAAGCTTGAAGAATCAACTGAAAATGAATTGCAGGTTATGGAAAAAAATTCGGTGGAAGAGCTTTTCCATCTGCGGTTCCAGTTGGTCACTGGCCATTTGGAAGATACCGCTAAAGTTCGACAGCTGAAAAAGAACATTGCACGAATTAAGACGATTCTTTTCGAACGGAAAAGCGGAGGATTTTGGAAAAAACGTGGCTTATCTTCCCCCGAGCAACATCAAGCTGCAAAAAAGAAGTAGTTAAAGGAGCTCTAGAGCAATGGATGACAAAGACCGAACGAGCCGGAAGGTACGCGTTGGAACTGTGGTGAGTGATAAGATGCAAAAAACGGTGGTGGTCGCTTGTGAGCGACGCATCCCCCATCCAACCTATGCAAAGATTGTTCGTCGAACGCTAAAAGTGATGGCCCACAACGAAAAAGATTTGGCTCATGTGGGAGACAAGGTAGCCATTATGGAAACGCGTCCGCTTTCGAAGAGAAAGCGGTGGCGTGTGATCGAAATTATTGAGAAGGCGAAATAACCATGGTACAAAAGCAATCAAGATTAAAAGTGGCCGACAACTCGGGAGCACGTGAAATCATGTGTTTTCATGTGGATCGCGGCTCGCTTCATAAATACGCATCGGTGGGTGACATCATTACCGCCAGCGTGAAACTGGCTATCCCTGGAGCACCCGTAAAAAAGGGAGAAGTGGTTAAAGCTGTGGTTGTTCGAGTGAAAAATAAGGTTCGTCGACCTGATGGAACGTACATTCGCTTTGATGAAAATGCAGCCGTCATTATTGACGGTCAAGGCAACCCAAAAGGAACACGCATCTTCGGACCCGTGGCTCGCGAGCTACGAGATCGCGGCTTCATGAAGATCATCTCATTGGCCCCGGAGGTATTGTAATTATGAGCGTCCATGTAAAAAAAGGAGATACGGTTGAAATCCTTGCCGGAAAAGATCGTGGAAAACGAGGGAAGGTTTTAAGTACCTTTCCGGACGAAGGGAAAGTGTTGGTGGATGGAATCAACATCGTCAAACGCCACACACGTCCTCGCCCACCCCGAATCCCCCAAGGTGGAATCTTGGAAAAAGCCATGCCACTTCGATCATCCAAGGTGATGCTGGTTTGTCCAAGTTGTAGTGAAACAACACGCATTGCAAAGAAACTGCTGGACGACAAATCCCGAGTTCGGGTTTGTAAAAGTTGCGGCAAGGAAATTGGGTAGGTGAATCATGAACCTTCGATTGAAAGAAACTTTTGAAAAAACGGCTGTCCCCCAAATGATGAAGGCGTTCAAGTACAAGAACCGATTCCAGGTTCCAAAACTTGAAAAAGTGGTCATCAACATGGGTGTAGGTGAAGCCATTCAAAACCCAAAAGATTTGGATAAGGCTGCCGAAGAGTTATCACAAATCACCGGCCAACGCCCTGTAATTACGGAAGCCAAAAAATCGATTTCCACGTTTAAGATCCGCGAGGGAATGAAGTTGGGTTGCAAAGTAACCTTGCGCGGTCCACGGATGTATGTCTTTTTGGACAAGTTCTTTAACGTGGTCCTTCCCAGAATTCGTGACTTTCGAGGAACGAGCCCCAAAAGCTTTGATGGCCGTGGAAACTATTCCATTGGTTTAAAAGAGCAACTGATTTTTCCTGAAATCGATTATGATAAAGTCACCCGAGCTCAAGGAATGGATGTGACCATTGTAACATCAGCTCATTCGGACGAAGAAGCCCGTGAGCTTCTTAAACTTCTCGGATTGCCATTCCGTGAGAATTAGGAAATAAAGGAGGCATTGATTGGCACGGTTAGCTGCAGTGGAAAAAATGAAAACTCTCAAGGAAAAAATTGATCGGTTTAAAGCGGCGGGTAAATTCTATAAGTTTCGAACCCGTTACCGAAATCGTTGCTCAGTGTGCGGTAGGCCGCGTGGCGTTTATCAAAAATTTGACTTGTGCCGTATTTGTTTCAGACAAATGGCGCATCGAGGACTTCTCCCCGGTGTTACTAAGTCAAGTTGGTAAAGGAGGACAATAACGATGCCTGTTACGGATCCAATCTCAGACATGCTCACTCGCATTCGAAATGCGAACATAGCCCGCAAAGATCAGGCGGATGTCCCATTGAGCAAATCAAAAGAACAAATCGCGAGAATTCTTAAACGAGAGGGTTTCTTGAGAGATTATCAGGTCATCCGCGAAGGAATTCAAGGGGTGATCCGGCTTTCGTTAAAGTACGGGCCGCACAAAGAAAAGGGGATTACCGGTTTAAAAAGGATCAGCAAGCCTGGACTTCGCGTGTATGTCAACAAAGATGAAATTCCCCGAATTTTTGGTGGGTTGGCGTTGGTTATTCTTTCAACCAACAAAGGGATCGTCACCGGTGACGAAGCCCGCAAACAACGCCTTGGAGGGGAAGTCTTATGTTACGTTTGGTAAGATCTGGAGGTCTTCATCATGTCACGAATCGGTAAGATGCCAGTTCCTATTCCCGCCGGGGTAAAGGTTTCCATTGAGGGTCACACGGTGACTGTTCAGGGGCCTAAAGGAACATTGAAAGAAACGTTTCATCCCGCCATTCTCATCAAACAGGTTGATGGCAAATTGGTGGTTGAGCGTCAAAGTGATGACAAGAAAGAACGGGCTTTGCATGGCCTTATTCGAACGCTCTTGGCTAACATGGTGCATGGCGTTAGCGAAGGCTATCGGAAGGGTCTCTTGATTGCCGGAATGGGGTATCGTGCCGCCAAGCAAGGTGCAAACGTCGTGATTAACATCGGATACTCACATCCGGTGGTGGTCAAGCCTGTCCCAGGAATCGAACTGGATGTGGAAGGGACAAACAAGATTGTTGTTAAGGGTGTTGACAAACAAAAAGTTGGGCAAGTGGCCAGGAACCTTCGAATGATTCGCCCGCCGGACAGCTACAAAGGCAAAGGCATTCTTTATGAAGGGGAGCGGCTGAAACTGAAAGTTGGCAAGGCCGGAAAAGGAGCCACAGGCGCATGATTAAGAAATCGAGTCGACAAGAAACCAAGATTAAGCGTCATCGCCGATCTCGGAAAACTCTTTTTGGCACCCCCAGGCGCCCAAGGCTCGCTGTTTTCCGAAGTCAAAAGCAGATCTACGTCCAATTAATCGACGACACAAAGTCAATCACCTTGGCTCATGCAAGCTCTTTGGAAAAAGAGGTGAAAGCCTTGCTTAAGAATTTGCCAACAAAACCACACGAACCAAAACAAGAAGCAAAGGAAGAAACCAAAGCAGAAACCAAGGCAGAAAAAGGAAAGAAGAAAGAGGCCAAGGCAGAAAAACCAGTGCCAGGAACACCGGCCATTACGAAATTTTCTCAACTCGCGAAAGCGGTCGGACAATTAGCGGCAAAACGAGCCATCGAAAAAGGCATTCATGAAGTGGTTTTTGATCGAGGCGGATTGCAATTTCATGGTCGAATCAAAGCGCTTGCTGACGCGGCTCGCGAAGCTGGACTCAAGTTTTAGAAAGAGGTGAAGAATGGCGAGAATTGATCCAAGCGGATTAGAACTAACGGAGACGGTGGTCAAGGTCAACCGCGTCGCTAAAGTGGTCAAAGGTGGAAAACGTTTTCACTTTAGCGCCTTAGTGGTGGTCGGCAATGGTGCTGGGATCGTTGGATTTGGGTTAGGAAAGGCTCATGAAGTCCCGGAAGCCATCCGAAAAGCGGTAGGACAAGGAAAGAAAAGTCTCTTGCAAATTCCGCTCATTGGAAAAACGATTCCGCACGACATCATTGGAAAGTATGGAGCAGGTGCTGTTTATTTGAAACCAGCCGTTCCAGGAACTGGCGTGATTGCTGGAGGTCCAGTTCGCGCTGTTTGTGAAGCCGCGGGAATTCGAGACATCCTGACAAAGAGCCTAGGCTCCTCCAATGCCATTAACATGGTGAGGGCCTGTGTGGAAGGGCTCAAATCGCTTCGTCGCGTGAATGAAACCGTGGCGGCGCGTACAGCCTAGTGCTTAAAATTATTGGATCCCCGCCTTCGCGGGGATGACAGAGGGAAGGATCATTAACATGGAAATCTACGAACTTAAGCCACAAAAAGGATCGAAAACCACCCGGCATCGCGTTGGTCGCGGCCATGGAAGTGGTTGGGTTAGAAGTTCTGGACGTGGTGATAAAGGACAGAAAGCCCGTTCTGGCGGAGCCAAAGGAGGGGGCTTCGAAGGAGGCCAAACCCCCTGGTATCGGAGACTCCCCAAGCTTAAGGGATTTAAGAACTATCTCTTTAAGAAAGAATTTCAAGAAGTCCCTCTTCATAAGCTAAACGTTTTTGAAGATGGGGCCAAAGTGAACCTGGAGACTTTGCTTGAGCATGGATTGATCAAAAAACTACACATCCCGGTAAAGATCTTGGGCAATGGCGAAATCAAAAAGAGCATCTCCATTCTCGCCCATGCTTTTTCGAAGAGCGCAGAAGAAAAAATCAAAAATAAAGGTGGGCAGGTTGAACGGATTTCCAAATGATTGACCCCTTTGTTAACGCTTTAAAAGTTGAAGAGCTGAAGAGTCGCCTTCTTTTTGTTTTCCTTGCTTTTGCCATTTTCGTCTTTGGAACCCACCTCACCGTCCCTGGGGTCAACGTAATCGAATGGCAAAACCTTCTTAAGAATCAAGGATTCATAAGCTTTATTGGGATGATCACCGGAGGCGCGCTCAATAATTTTGCCGTGGTGGCCATGGGAATAACCCCTTACATCAATGCCTCCATCATGATGCAACTCTTGACAGTGGCGGTTCCAAAACTGGGCGAACTGGCCAAAGAGGGGGGGGAAATGGGACGCCGGCAAATTGCGGCGTACACGCGTTATCTCACCATTGCCATCAGCATCTTGCAAGGTGGAATCATGACTTTTGGCCTTCGGCACACCCATGTCTTTGAGAACCCAACCCCCCTTTATTTGATTTCAGTTGTCATGATGTTGACAGCTGGGACTTGTTTCTTTCTTTGGCTTGGTGAGCAAATTACCGACAAAGGAATTGGCAATGGGGTAAGCCTTCTTATTTTTTCAGGAATTGTTTTGCGATATCCAGGCTATGTGGTTGAGGTTTTTCGAATTTCAAGCAAGAACATTGCTGAAGAAGGCCCCATGGTCATTGGGCGAATTCTTGGCTTTATTCTCGTTGCACTGATCTTGATTGCGGCCATCATTGCGGTAACCCAAGGCGTTCGCAAGGTTCCGGTCCAGTACGCGAAACGGGTTGTCGGAAGACGAGTCATGGGGGGGCAATCAACCTACATTCCAATCAAGGTTGAAAACGGCGGCGTCATTGCAATCATCTTTACCATCACCCTTCTTTACTTCCCGATAACGGTCTTAACTTACCTTTCCCAAGGAGCACAGCAAAATCGAATTGTGATGTTCATTGCCGGCCTCTTTAATCCGCACAACATTGTCTACAACGTTTTTTATGCGGCTCTTGTTATTTTCTTTGCTTACTTTTATGCTTACATCACGATCAACATCACCGATATTTCCGATAACTTGAAAAAATATGGGGGTTTTATTCCTGGAATTCGTCCAGGAAGACCCACCGCGGAATACCTGAATAAAATTTTAAGCCGAGTCACATTTGTGGCCGCTATTTTCCTGGCCTTCATAGCCGTGGTCCCAAGCCAAATCACCCAATTCTTCCACGTCAGCTTTTATCTTGGAAGCACGAGCCTCCTGATTCTTGTGGGGGTTGTCTTGGATACCATTCAGCAAATCTCCGCACGATTAACGATGCGGCACTACCAAGGATTCTTGAAATGAGATTAGTCTTACTTGGACCACCCGGAGCTGGAAAAGGAACTCAAGCCAAATTGCTCCAAGAAAAATTTGATGTTGACCCGCTTTCTACCGGAGACATCTTACGGAAAGCGGTCGGAGGTAAGACCCCCCTTGGGCTGCAAGCTGAACCTTTCATGAATCGCGGAGAGCTTGTCCCTGACCCCATTATTTTGCAATTGGTTTCCGAACGCTTAAAAGAAGAGAAGGATCGCGAATTTCTTTTGGATGGGTTTCCTCGCAATCTCGAACAAGCAAAAGCCTTGGACGAGCAGCTTTCTCGTCTGGGTTCAAACATTACCGGGGTCGTTCTGGTTCGAGTTCCCCTTTCGGTGATTATCGATCGCCTTTCCCTGCGACGAATCTGTCCTAAGTGCGGTGAAGTTTATCATCTACTCCACAATAAGCCAAAGCAAAACAATGCTTGCGATCGTTGCAGTACGCTTCTGGTTCAGCGCAAAGACGACCGAGAAGATGTCATTCGAAATCGATTTGAAATTTACGAAAGAGAAACCCAACCCCTCATTGATTATTATTCCAAAAAAAGAAGTTTGGTTGAGGTTGACGGAACTTTGTCCATTGCTGAAGTCGGAGAAAAACTTCTCTCTGAGCTTGCCAAGCTCAAAAAGGAACGGGTCCTGTGATCGCCTTAAAGTCAAGGGATGAGATTGGCTTGATTCGCCAAGCCGGCAGGATTGCTGCTCAATGTATCGAAGAACTAGTGACTCAAATTGTCGCTGGGAATACCCCGCTTGAACTTGACCGTTTTGCGGAAGAGTACATCCGAAAGCATGGAGGTCTCCCTTCATTTAAGGGTTACATGGGATATCCGGCCTCTCTTTGTGTTTCGGTCAATGAGGAAGTGGTTCACGGAATCCCGACCTCCCGCCCTTTTAAAGAAGGGGACTTGGTGAGTGTAGACATTGGGGTGATTTACGAAGAGTTTCATGGGGATATGGCCATCACCGTTGCGGTAGGCAAGATCTCCGCCGAAAAAGAAAAACTCGTCCGAATCACACGGGAATCGTTGTACAAAGGAATTGAGCAGGCCCGCGCTGGGAATCATGTGTCGGATATTTCAAACGCGGTTCAAAAGCATGTTGAGAAGCACAGCTTTTCCGTGGTGAGAGAATTGGTTGGGCATGGGGTTGGTCGAAGGTTACACGAAGAGCCCCAGGTGCCAAATTACGGGAAGCCTGGTGAAGGCCCGATCCTTGAGGTTGGTACCGTGATTGCGATTGAGCCCATGGTGAATCTGGGAAGTCCAAAAGTTAAGGTGAAGAATGACAAGTGGACGGTGGTGACGCTTGATTTGCTCCCATCAGCTCACTTTGAGCACACGATTGCGATTACTGAAAAAGAACCAGAAATTTTGACATTGCCATAAAAGCTAAGGAGGCTTGATGACCAAAAAGGAAGAAGCGGTCGAAGTTGAAGGAACGGTGATTGAACCTTTACCCAATGCCATGTTCCGGGTCGAACTTGACAACGGGTACAAAGTGCTTGCTCATGTCTCAGGAAAAATGCGGATGAATTTTATCAAGATTCTTCCTGGAGACAAAGTCATCGTTGAGCTTTCTCCCTATGATCTCACTCGTGGCAGAATTATTTATCGATACAAATAACAAGGCGGAAGGAAAATGAAAGTAAAACCATCAGTAAAAAAACGGTGCGAAAAATGTAAGATCATCGTACGACGAGGTCGAATTCGAGTGATTTGCGAAAATCGGAAACATAAGCAAGCTCAAGGATAACGCGTTTAAGGAGGATGTTCGTTGGCACGTATTACTGGAGTTGATTTGCCGAATGATAAGCGGATTGAAATAGCGCTTACTTATATCTTTGGGATTGGAACTGCCAGAGCTCTTGAAATCATGAAAGCCACTGGAATCAGTCGCGATACTCGGGTTCGTAATCTCACTGAAGAAGAGGTAACCAAGCTTCGATCGTACATCGAGAAGAACTTCAAGGTTGAAGGGGATCTTCGACGTGAAGTGCAGCAACAAGTCAAACGCTTGATCGAAATCGGGTCATACCGCGGATCCCGACATCGAAAGGGTTTACCCGTTCGCGGTCAACGGACCCACACGAATGCTCGTACTCGAAAAGGACCACGGCGAACCGTGGGTGGATTAAAGCGGGTTGAAAGTAAAACCTAAGGAGACTTGAGATTATTATGGCAACCAAGCGAAGTGCAAAAAAGAAAAAAGAAGCTCGAGTCATCGCCAAAGGGGTGGCTCATATTCAATCAACGTTCAACAACACGATTGTCACCATCACGGATGACCGAGGGAACTCGGTGGCGTGGGCTTCAGCCGGTGTCCTCGGGTTTAAGGGCTCCCGAAAAAGTACGCCATTTGCTGCTCAAATGGCTGCCCAGCGTGCTGCTGAAAGGGCGATGGAACAAGGGGTTCGAAAGATTGAAGTTTTCGTCAAGGGGCCGGGTGCAGGAAGAGAAGCGGCCATTCGTTCTCTTCAAGCCGCCGGTATGGAAATTAGTTTAATTAAAGATGTAACACCAATACCCCACAACGGGTGCCGACCAAGAAAACGGCGCCGCGTCTAGAAAAATTAAGGAGGATTTGAATTGGGACGATATCTAGGACCTGTTTGCCGGCTGTGTCGGGCAGAAGGGGTTAAGCTTTTCTTAAAGGGAGACCGCTGCTTTACTCCCAAGTGCGCGATTGAACGCCGCGCGTACAGACCCGGGCAACATGGTCAACAACGAAAGAAGCTTACGGCCTATGCCATCCGATTACGCGAAAAACAAAAATTACGTCGTATCTATGGCCTGATGGAAAGTCAATTTTCCAATTCGTTTCGGCGCGCTGCTCGCATGAAGGGGATGACTGGCGAACACCTGTTGAGCTTGTTGGAACGCCGACTTGACAATGTAGTCTTTCGCCTCGGTTTGGCTTCTTCCAGAAATCAAGCCCGGCAACTGGTATCCTATCGACACTTCCTGGTCAATGGAAAATCAGTCAACATTCCATCTTTCCTTGTTCGACCAGGGGACCGAGTGATGCTCCGGGAAACGAGCCGAACTTCTCCCCAACTTCAAGCGAACATTGAGGCGGCTAAAACAAAACGTGTTCCTTCTTGGATGCAAGTGGATTTCGAAAAGCTGGAAGGGGAAATTTTAAGCATACCCACACGGCCTGAAATTGATGTAACGATTCAAGAACACCTGATTGTTGAGTATTATTCGAAATTGTAAAGCCAAATTTATAAACGGAGGCCAATACCGTGCCATCACGAAAAGAAATACCGGAATTAGCAAGAACGACCTTGGGAATGCTCAAGGAAGATGCTCCCGCCACTTTAAGCGAAATTGACGGGTTGAAAGCGCAATTCCTCGAGTCTTCGGTTGAGCCAACCATTGAGTGCGTTAAAATCACAGCCGATTATGGACGTTTCCTCATTGCACCCCTTGAACGAGGAAACGGGATCACCCTCGGGAATGCACTCCGCCGAGTTCTCATCGGTGGACTGACCGGGGCAGCCATCACCTTTGTGAAGATTGAAGGGGTGCTTCACGAATTCTCCACGATTCCCGGAGTGCTTGAGGACACCACTGAAATCATCCTGAACTTAAAGAAGATTCGTTTCCGAGTACACACCAATGAGCCGAAGCTGATGCGTGTTGAAGTAAAGGGAGAACGCGACGTAACAGCAGGTGATATTCAAGGTTCTTCTGAAGTCGAGATTTTGAATCCCGAGCAACACATTGCAACCTTGCTTGATAAGACCGCGCGCCTTACCATGGAAGTGGGTATAGCCAAGGGGAAGGGTTATGTTTC
>JABDET010000061.1 GCA_013286945.1 Candidatus Melainabacteria bacterium | reverse complement strand
CTTGGTATTCGTTGTTCGACACCGGATCGGTTTACGGTTTGCTTATCCCTGCCGGCGCAGAAATGACCCAGATGGAACATCGGTTTGTTCCCATTCGTTTCAAAGATGGTTATGGGCCGGTGGGAATGTGGTTTCAATTCTTCAAAGCAAAACCTGTGAATGCTTATGGACAAGATTACACGGTCACTCGCGCGGAAGAACTTAAGAAATACGGAGTCTATGGGGAAGCGATTCCCACCCCTACCCCACTTCGAAATCACCAAATGTACTTGGATATTCTTGAGGGTAAAGGGCCGATTTACCTCGGAACTCCCGAGGCTCTGGCAGCGCACGCTGCCGGAGGGGAGGGGGAGATGAAGCAGTGGGAAGAAAGCGCCTGGGAAAGCTTCCTAGACATGACCATTTCGCAAGCCCTCGTGTGGGCCTCTCAAAACATCTCTCCGCGAGAAAGCCCATCCGAGATCACCATGTCTGAGCCATACATTATGGGTTCACATTCAGGAGAAGCGGGCGCTTGGGTCAGTGGCCCCCAAGATCTCTCTTCCGCCGAGCACTTCTGGGGATATAACCGCATGACAACACTCAAGGGACTTTTTACCGCGGGAGATGGAGCAGGAGCCTCCCCCCATAAATTCTCTTCCGGATCCTTTACTGAAGGAAGAATTGCCGCCAAGGCAGCCGTCGCTTTTATCTTGGATCATTCGGATGCTCCCACCGTTGACCCGAAAGAGTATGAACAACTCAAAGCGTCCATCGAAAAGCCACTCGACTTGTTTAGCCGACACTCCGGACGTTCCACCAATGAGGATGTCAACCCCGAGTATCTTCTCCCGAAACAAGGTTTGCTTCGCCTGCAAAAAATCATGGATGAGTACGCGGCAGGGATTTCATCTTTTTATCGAACCAATGGGCCCACACTAAAAAGGGGACTTGAACTCCTCACTTTTTTAAGAGAAGATCTCGAACGTCTCGCTGCTCGCGATCTCCATGAACTCATGCGCTGCTGGGAATTAGTCCACAGAACCTGGACTGCAGAAGCGCACGTTCGTCATCTGATTTTCCGTGAAGAAACGCGCTGGCCTGGATACTACTATCGAATGGATTACCCTGATCTTGATGACACAAATTGGCGGGTGTTCGTCAACTCGAAATACGATCGTAAAAAACAAAGCTGGACGATCGGGAAAAAACCGTACACGCCCATGGTGCCAGAAACCTAGCGCCTACTTCGCTGATCGCTCCTGCCACCGTTCATGCACATCAATAATTCGTGCAGAATCACCGCGACCCGCAAGCAAATCAATTAACTGGAGAAATGCGGTCCGTGCTCCAGAGCCCGTCTGCACGAATTGCTTATCTACTTCAGTCAAGTCACTTAATCGCGGAAACTGTTGTTTGAGCTTCTTGTAAGATTCCATGTTCCCTGAATTAAGGTAAATGTGCATCGGGTGAAAGTTGAAAACTTTTAATCCTTGTTCCGATACCGCACGGGTGGGAAAGTTCCAATCTGGAGAATTCCGTTCCATTTCAAAATCGTCTTCCCAGCAATACGGAATGCGAAGAAGCGTGCGGTCTTTCCATCGATATTCAACCGGTTTTAAGAGAGTTGCACGAGGCAAAAACAAGGAAACATCCGTGGTGATCGTTGTTTCGGTTGCGATTTGTTGAAGCAAGGGAGTCGATTGGAAGAGGGAATGAGTACGCATGCTTGTGGCCTTCGGAACCAGTGCAAAACAATAACGCAAAACTTCCTCGACACTTTTCCCCTGCGTTGATCCCGAAAGAAAATTCGGGTGGATTCCAATCTCAAAAAGGTCGGGATATTTAAACAGCTTTTTTATTGCAGGACTGTTGTGCGTTATAAACCAAGTCGCCTTGATTTTTCTCGAAATCAATTCGGCAGCCACAAAGTCGATGGCAAAATCTGGAGCCCAATCCGTATCAAGCGTCAAGACAACTTCATTCATTAGCGGGGTAATTTCCTGTCTGCTTAACTGGTTCCTTGTTGAATCAATAACGGGGACATTTCCCAGCACAGCCTCAATCAATGTTTATGTCTTCTCGCTTGATTTTACCGCACTATCAAGTCATCCACGCCGACGAGGTGCTTTCTATAAATGGCCCATATCTATTAGCTGTTTCTATGCTGGGAAATGTCCCCGATGAGAATGAGAAAAGCTGGCAGCCATCAAAATGAGGGACGAGGGACTACTCGACGTGCGACGAAATTGGAGTAGCGATGAATTTGGAAGAAATCAAAGCTTTCTGGGAACAGGCAGGACAGCAGATCGAAGAGAGCGATCGGATCTCGCCCACGTCCAGAGATCCTTATTTGGGGCAACTGGAACGTGAAAACGTTTTATCTTTTTTGGGGGGGCGGAAGCGTGTTTTAGAGATCGGGTGCGGAGACGGCGCGCACACACTTCATTACGCCCGTTGTGTGCAAAAGCTTTCAGCCATGGATGTCGCCGACAGCCTAATCGAACTCGCCAAGAAAAGAATGGCCGATCATCAAACTACCCCTGTTGACTTCCGCGTGGGTTCGGTCCTGAATCTAAGTTCCGTCTATGGGCAGGACCAATTTGACTGTATTATCACCCAACGTTGTCTCATCAATTTGCCGGAATGGGAAAACCAACAAGAAGCGATTAAGGAAGTTCACAAGGTTTTGGAGCCCGGCGGTCTCTTCTTGCTCACCGAAGGGTTCGAGGAAGAGTTGAACCATTTAAACAAAGTCCGGAAAAGTGTTCACTTGCCAGAAATAAAGGTCGTTCCTTACAATAAAAATATCGTTCGGAAGAATTTTGAATCATTCATTCGTCCCTATTTTGATACCCTTGAAATCCGAGACTACGGCACTTATCTGTTTCTGTCTCGAGTTTTTCACCCACTCGCCGTTTTACCAGACAATCCACAACACGATTCTCCTTTGAATAAAGCCGCCTTCGAACTTTCCCATGCCTTAACGATTCCGCAATTTCAAGAGTACAGCTACAATCTCTTTTATGTCCTGAAAAAACGTTGAGGATTCATTAATACTCGAGCAATGAAGTAAGCTTGGCTTTCAGGATATCAGCAATCTTGTCATAAGAACAATGAGCTTCCAGGTAGGCTCTTCCCCGTTGGCCAACACTCTGCGCTTCTGCCTGGTTTTTGAAAACACGGCGCATCGTGGCTTTTAAATGATCCTTGTCAGGATTCGCCCATCGATGTCCCGAGGTGAGCAAGGGATCATCTTCATAGGCCCCCTCTGGCACTGAAACCAGTTCATGGTTGAGAAGATAGCTGTTTTCTTTGTTCATGAATTCGAGGTTTCCACCCCAGCCGGTACCAATGGCCGGAAGTCCACAACCCATGGCCTGCATGTAGGACAAACCCGTTGCTTCACCATGGCTTGGAAGAACGAAGCAATCAGCTCCACGGTAGATCATAGGCATTTCCTCAAAAGGAAACGAGGAATCAAGGAGGATGACTTGTGCTCGTTTATCAGCTCCTAAAGTACGTGCTTTTTCTTCAATCTGTTGCTTGTAATTTTTCTCGGAGCGACTCCAAGTTTTGATAAGAAGCACGACCGGCTCTTCAGAAGAAAACTCTTCCCAATAAGCTTCAAGAAGTAAATCCCAACCTTTTCGTATGAGCCACTCCGATGAGGCGAGGAACTTGAATTTTGTGCCCCCTGGAAGCTCTGCTTTCGGGCCCATGGGAGTGTACAGATCGAGATCCGTTGTTGGTGGAAGTTTAAAAAGCTTCCCTTCAGGGATCCCGGAGTTCCGAAATGAATGCCAATTGAATTCATTGGGAACCCAAATTTCATCCATCTGAAAGCACTTGGGTATCCAGGAGTCAGGAATCCGATCGGTTTCGAACATCCCGCGACCCACGGTAAAGAAGGCCCCTGGTTCTTGCGTTCCAGGAAAGAGAGGGGGAACACAATCCCAAACGGACACGAAGAGATCCGAAGAAGGTTGCCCATCCAGATTGGTTAGGGTTTGTTCAAACTGTTCGAGGAGATTGATTTCTTGTATTTTTATTTTGGTGGTCACGGCTTCAACAGGCATGTGGCCACGAGCAATCGCAAGAACAAAATGACGTGCTTCTTCCCCGCAGTCTGTTCTATCGCCGAAAAAGCCACGCCAGCGGAATCCAAAATTCATTCCCGTAATCCCTATTTTGGCTTCACTCCTCATTTTATCGAACTGTCTTCCCCCGAAGTTAAGCGGGGAAGCATCCCATGAGACATCCCTCGCTAACGCTCGGGATGACGGAAGCCGATGAATATTGAGGATACACAACTATGGACATCAAGATTGCGCCTGAAAAAAAATCTTCCATTTTGGGAAATTTGGCCCAGTTTTTTCACTTTCGCGCTTTGGCTTTTAAAAGTGTTCGAGAAGGAGACCTCGAGCAAGCTTTAAGGAATGTCGTACGAGCCATTGCATGCATTGAACCACTTGCCCCTCCCCCCTTTTTTCACGATCCCTCCATCGAGCGCTGCCTGATTGAAATTGCGCAAAAACTAAAACCCCTTTTCACTGAAAAAATCTCCCAGAAAAAAAGTGGAAAGATCCGAGTGGCGCATATCTCACCCATTTTTGTTGATGGTGGAGGTCACGCATCAGGCTTTCTTGGATTTTTGGCCTCACACGACCCCGAGCGATTCGAAGTGAAAGGCTATTCTTTGGAGTACGTCGGCTTTGGAGAAGCACCCCAAGGATACGCCTCGTTCAGTGATCTGTTAGGTCCGGGGGTGGTTAAAAAAATTAAAGATCGCCCTTTTCCAGTTTATTTCTTCCCTCCCGAACTCTCCTATGTTGATAAGATCAAAGCTCTTTACCAAAAGCTTATCGAAGATCAAATTGAAATCGCCGTGGTCCATGCGGTGACTTGGGAAACGTTAAGCATCGTCACCGCGCTCCTGGAGCCAGGTTGTCGCTTTGTTTATCTCCACATCGCAGATGCACGCCTGAACGTGGCCCCTTATCTTCTCGAATTTCACGTCGACTTATGCGCGAACGTTTCCTCACCGTGCCAAGAAAAAGCCAAAGGGAAGAAGCAGAAATTTCTCACTTTTCCCGGGTTGTGCGATTTCGGAACACTCGAGGCACTGGATGCACTTCCTTATTCGAAAGAGGCGCTTGGCTTAAACGCAAGCGACCTGATGGTGGGAACTTTTGGCGCACAACATAAGATCTATACGCCAGGAAACTTCGATTTTTTAAAATTTATGAAAGGGCTCCTAGAAAAAATCCCTAACCTTCACTATTTTCTTTTAGGGGTCGAAGTACCGTATTTGAACTTGCCCCAAGTTCTTTCGGATTTTCTTGGACCTTCGCTTAACCGTCGAGTGCATCTCCTTGGAATGCCGCAGAATTTCTTGCGCATCCTTAAAACGGTTGACCTGTACATTGATAGCTTTCCCATCGGGGGCGGGGGGACGATTTATCAAGCCATGGCTTGCGAGAAGCCCATTCTCCTTCGCAAATACGAGGAGGGGACATTAACGCTTAGCAGCTGGATCAAGACTGAGGACGCACTGGCAAGTTCTACCGACCAACTTCTTGAGAAGGCTGTTGAACTTCTAACAAATACTGACAAGAGAGAAAGACTCGCTCTGGCCATCGCCAAGGAATTCAAAACCACTTTGCATCCCCGTAAAGTCATCCAACAGTATGAAACCTTCTTTGAAAGGCTTCGCTCCGAGTAAAATGCAACAAGATGAATTCAGGAAGAATTCATCCAGCGGCCACACGGATGTGATCGGCCGCCGGATTCCTGATTTTAGGAAGAAATCATCCGGCGGCCACAGGATGTGATCAGCCGCCGGATTCCTTCTTGGTATATCTGGAATCACCTACTACTTATTCTCGTCATGCTCATCCATCCGATTGATTTCACGACGGCCTTTGTTAAGCTGTTGGTTTAGCGCCTTTTGGTCAGCTTTGGTCAGATGGCCATGATCGTCTTTCCTCATCGTTTGCTCTTCCTTTTTGAAAGCCTGACCTTGCTTTTTGAGCCTTGCATCCTGACCCTTAGAAAGATCATCCTTTTTGGCCAGGTTCCCAAGCCGATTGTATCGGCGATTGACCTGGTTCACCCTTGGATGATTCGGAATGCGCTGATGCTTTGCAAAGGCTCCCGGAGCGAACAGAACTCCCCCGATGATGAGTGACGATACCACTTGTTTGATGTTCATATGCCTCTCCTCCTTCCTGATGTCATAGCCGGCCGACCATGCTCCTAAAGTGTAGCATGCCTGGTCGTGTCCTGGCTGTGACTTGGGTCACAAGAAAGGATTCCCAAAATGGCTTTGGCTGTGGGATCATTTTTGTCTCGACAAACTTGCTCGCACAAACGAACGGCTTCTTCGCTTTGTCCGTCTTCGTAAAGGGTTAAGATCGTCAGTAACGTCCCCTCCGTGTCATCTTCCAACTGAGCTAACAACTTGTTTCTAAGATTATGCTCCCCCAAGCCATGACACGCGCTAACCCAATTGGCCAGGGTGAAACTCGACAGTTTTTCATGTGCGACCGCTTCAGTGATCCAAGGAAGGCCATCCATTTTCCCACTTCGAGCTTGGGCCCGGGCCAATAAACCTTTGGCGATTTCGCTTGTTAGCTCGAGGTCAAGACACTTTGAAATTTGAATCTCCGCTTCCTTCCAATCCCTGAGCAAGAGCGAAAGTGCTCCCTTAGCCAGCCAATAGATCGACTGTTGCTCTTTGAAGAGTTGCGCCAGCTTACCTGATGCACTTACCTTCTCAGCACGTTTTGCAGTTAAACGCTCAAAAATTTTTTCCATGACCTTGGCCCAAGAATACATTTCAACTCCTTTTCTCTTCAGGAGAAGCCCCCGTATCTGAGCTTCTCTTGGGTGGAGAAAAATGTAGCGCATGATTTTCTGGAGCGAGCCAATTTCTGGTTCGCTCCAGAATGCTTGTGCAACCAAAGGCTCTCCAAGGGCTGCTTCTGGGCCAAACCGAAGCACGGCTGGTATGTAATAGGAAGTTCCCCAGTTTAAGAGATCAAGCCCACCCCCAAAAGCACTCAGCCCAACCGGGATAGCATTTCCGAGAAACCAAGGGAGGAGTCTTGGAAAAGGCAAGCTTCGATTCGGAACAAGTGCAAATGAAGCGCGGTGAGCATAACCATTCAAGTCAATAAGATTCTTAAGAGAAATCCAACGAATCTTGGGATGACGCCCCGAGCGGTTCAAGGCCTCAAGCCTTTCGCGCAGTTCCTTTGACTCCACGGTCGAACAATACAAGAAAACGATCCTTTCCTCGGATTGGAACTCGTTCAGGTAAGCCTGAAGCGCGATGTCCCCCCCCGTCATGAGAATAGGTGGTTCCGGCGTACAACAAGGCAAATTTCCCTTCCAACTCAAGTGCGATATCCAATGCGGAATCCGAAGACTCAACCCCTCTTGGAACAACGGCCAACCTCTCTCCCGGAATTCCTTCCGCTTCGTAAAATCGCTTCTCCATGTTGGAACTCACCCAAACCTCACGGATCCGATCTTGTTTCACGTGCTCAACCCATCGAGTCGGCAATGAACCTTGCTCACAATAGAAATAAGCGAAGGTCTTCGCGATATTGTTTTGTTCTGAGACCTGTGAATCTTGAAAAAATGGTGAAAGGATTCGGATGCTTGGGCGAATGGGAGAACTAAGGCCTCTGCCAAGAACTTCCAAGGTCTTCACCCCTTCGAAATGGTTCGCCATCAAATGTTCTACCACGATCTGCTCATTCTTAGGAGAAGGAATCACGAAAGCCCCCTGTTGGTGCAGGGACTGGATTGTCTTCCGGTTGCTCTCCCCGAAAGCGTCCCCTGTTGTGAGGGGTCCTTCCCACTGGATGACCAACTTTTCTTTTGGCTGAGACGAAGGCTTGCTCCCTTTTCGAGTGGAGACCACCGTTTCTAAAACCTGATTCCACTCTTTGCGATATTTTTCAAAACCGTATTTCTCGGCTACGGTTTGTCTTGCGTTCTCTCCGAGACGGACAGCAAGATCACGATCCTTCAACAAAAGCATGATCTTTTCTCGGAGGATCTCTGGATCCGATGAAACAAAACCGTTCTTCCCATCTTCGATCAAACAACCCGGATGAGGGGTCCCAACGATCGGCATCCCGGTAGCCATGGCTTCCAGTTGAGACATTTCGACGGTCTCTAAATCAAAGTCAGGGGTGTAAAGGGATAGAAAGAGGCGATGCTTCCGCAAGACCATTCGAAGATCATCCCAATCTTTTGAAAGACGGGCATTCGGCATTCCAGGGTTTGTTCCCAAAACCAGATGAGGGATCCCTTCGAGAACCTGCGTTTGTAACGGGTAATTTAAGGTGCGACGAATTTGGATACGATTTCCAACACGCAAAACAGCTGGAATTTCTCCATCATACGAATGATAGTCTTCGAGATCCACACCGTTGGATGCGTTGAAAAGATAGTGTTGCTTGTCTGAAGTTCCCAAATCCTTTTGTCGCATTCCTTGGCTGCTGTAAGCAAGAAAGACATTCTCGAGCAAATGACTGACGTAGCACTCCGCGTCTTGTTTCTCGATCGGACTCATTTCCTCGAATCCGCCACGAAACGGCGTGATCGGATAATAAATCTTTGGAGCCGGAAAATGCTTGAATAAAGCCAGGTCAAAATAAGTAAGACAAATCGCTAAGTCAATTTTGCTTTCTAGGAAAACTCCTCTCAGTGAATCGAGATCCCGAATATCGGACGCATTCGGAGGAAAGGGACGATAACACGTTTGCCACGCATAGTTTCCATCGATGCGGTTTAGGCTTACAGCTTGCGGTTCGACAATGTGAAGTTGATGGCCAAGTTTCGACAAATTATGCAGAAAAGGCTCATGCCAATTAAAAACGAGAAGATTCAATCTCAGACCTTGTGAGCCGATTTTGCGATGCGTTGTTGTTCTTGAAAAACGAACTTGACGATGGCTTCGCGATGCTCTTCTTGCAGATTTGCAAATTGAAGGCCAGCAAGAAACTGACCATCAGGTCGTGCTTGACACCAAACCACTTTAGCAATCACGGGAAAGGCATTTTCCCCGAACGGGAAATTAAAGGAAACAAGACTCCCTTTCAAGAGCTCTTTCTCATACCTCACACTGGCCCCATCCCCACTCACATTGAGGAGAGCAAGCCGCTCCGGTTGATAGTCCCAATGCCCCACATGACTATCGCTGTAAACAGAGAAATGGGTCCGGGCTTCAACACCCACTCGAAAATACATGCGCCGATCTTTTCCGGTGAGCTTGGTAATACGACTAAACCATTCTGCTCTTTCCGCGGTGGCAAAATCGATCAAAGCCCGCTTGTGTTCGGGTTTAAGATCGCCAAACGCGAGCCCCATGAACCAGAGGCCTTCGAAATATTCCCCCCACTTGATTTGTGCCGCAATTCGGATGAGGAGGCGATCTCGAAACTTAAATCGAACAAACAAAAAGCTTTTCACAGGAATTTTTTCAGTTGAAACCCCTTTGATCCCATCTGCGCTTAAGTTCAATGCCTGAATGATCTGTTCTGACATCTTCCATTTCTTTCCATCGTGAAGGAGATAAGTCACTGGAAAGCAGACAGGGACACGGGGGTTCTTTCGTCGATCTTGGCTGTTTTTCAAACGAAAAGTGAGAAACTTTTCGATCTCTTCCGAAATTCGCTCTTGTTCGTTTCGGCAAACGATTTCTGAGGAAAACGGATCCTTCTCTGCTTTCGCTTTTGCCATACTCTCCCGTCATTCTATCACAAAAGGGTTGCCATTTCAATATCCACCTTGACAAGTGGCTAAGACCGATCTAGAATACCACTGAATCGACAACCTAGGAGGAAACGGGATGAGCGATACAATCACAATCGGGCAGATCGAAAAGGCGATAAAAGTAAGTGGCGATGCAGCCGCACAGATTATTCAAAGTTTACTGCAAAACACAAGCGGCAGACATTCGGAAGCTGCCTCTCGCACAGAGCCAGACTTGGATCGACTGGCTCCAGCAGATTTGGTCGAGTTAGGGAGGGCTGGCCAAGACCTTGCCAACAATTTGCGCGATCTCGAGACGCTAAGGTACCTCATCAGGAGGGCCAGTAGCGAGCTGAGCGATGCGGTAAGAAAGGAACCCTCTGCATCTTTATGGAGAGGTCTCCAGCACGAAGTGACTAAGGTTAGAGGTGTTATAGATATGGGGGATTTTCCACACCCCGAAGAAGTACAAGCCGTGGTGGATCGACTAGCTCGGGCTGAAGGGCTCTTGGAAAGATTTCCTGGCTGGAAGAAAAAAGCGTCTGAATTTCACCCATAACTCAGACACGTGGCCCGATCTCGTTTTTCTCCAGACTGGGTATAATCAATCAAGAAGGTGATGAATATGAAAAACGACCCGTCAAAGAGTTGCGGCTGCTCAGACAAAACCGCCAACGAGATCCAAAAACAACTCACTACAGAACCGCAGGAAAGACTGGATGAGTTAGAATCCGCGGAATCTGGCTCGGAACCAGATTCTTTATGAGACAAGTGAATTT